>JAKDNE010000504.1 GCA_030451965.1 Brachybacterium sp.
GCCCCCGGGGGGGGGGTGCCTGGGGGCCCGCCCGCTTGGGGGGGGGGCCCCTCGACGGTGGGCTCCGTCTCCGAGCTCACACCTGCGCCTTGTCCTGGATGGCGGTGACGATGCGCTCGACCGCCGTGTCGACGTCGATCCCGTTGTCCTGGCTGCCGTCGCGCATGCGGAAGGAGACGGCACTCTTGTCCTGATCCTCGCCGCCGGCGATGAGCAGGTACGGGACCTTCTCCTTGGTGTGGGTGCGGATCTTCTTCTGCATCCGGTCATCGGAGGAGTCGACCTCGACCCGCACCCCGCGGGCGCGCAGCTTCGCGGCGACCTCCTCGAGGTAGGGCACGTACTCCGCCGCCACCGGGACGGCGACGACCTGCACCGGCGCCAGCCACACCGGGAACGCGCCGGCGTAGTGCTCCAGCAGCACCCCGAAGAACCGCTCGATCGAGCCGAACAGGGCACGGTGGATCATCACCGGGCGCTGCCGAGAACCATCGGGAGCGGTGTACTCGAGCTCGAACAGCTCGGGCTCGAAGAAATCCAGCTGGATGGTGGAGAGCTGCCAGGTGCGACCGATCGCGTCCTTCGCCTGGACGGAGATCTTCGGCCCGTAGAAGGCGGCGCCGCCCGGATCGGGGACCAGCTCGAGACCGGAGGAGGTGGCGACCTCCTCGAGGGTGCGGGTGGCCTCCTCCCAGGTGGATTCGTCACCCACGGACTTCTCGGGGTCACGGGTGGACAGCTCGAGGTAGAAGTCGTCCAGGCCGTAGTCGCGCAGGAGGTCCAGGACGAAGTCCAGGGTGCTGGCGATCTCGTCCTTCATCTGCTCGCGGGTGGTGTAGATGTGCGCATCGTCCTGGGTGAAGCCGCGGGCGCGGGTCAGCCCGTGCACGACACCGGACTTCTCGTAGCGGTAGACGCTGCCGAACTCGAACAGCCGCAGGGGCAGCTCGCGATAGGAGCGGCCGCGGGAGCTGAAGATGAGGTTGTGCATCGGGCAGTTCATGGGCTTGAGGTAGTAGTCCTGGCCCTGCTTGGTGATGTTGCCGTCGGCGTCCACCTCCTCGTCCACGTGCATCGGCGGGTACATGCCCTCGGCGTACCACTCGAGGTGCTTCGAGGTCTCGAAGAGGTGCTTCTTGGTGATGTGCGGGGTGGAGACGAAGGAGTATCCGGCCTCGACGTGGCGGCGGCGGGAGTAGTCCTCCATCTCCATCTTGATCATGGCGCCCTTGGGGTGGAACACCGGCAGTCCGGAGCCGATCTCGTCCGGGAAGGAGAACAGGTCCAGTTCGCTGCCGAGCCGGCGATGGTCGCGACGCTCGGCCTCGGCGATGCGGTCCTGGTGGGCGCGCAGCTCCTCCTTGGTGGGCCAAGCGGTGCCGTAGACGCGCTGCAGCATCGGGTTCTTCTCGCTGCCGCGCCAGTAGGCGGCGGCGGAGCGGGTGAGCGCGAAGCCGTTGCCGATGAGCTTGGTGGTGGGCAGGTGCGGGCCGCGGCACAGATCCGTCCAGACGGTCTGGCCCTTCTTGTCGACGTTGTCGTACATGGTCAGCCCACCCTCGCCGTCCTCGACACTCGCGCCCTCTGCGGCGCCAACGGCATTGGACTCCAGGCCGATCAGCT
>JAKDNE010000505.1 GCA_030451965.1 Brachybacterium sp.
GGACGCCCCCCGGTTCGACGCCGGCGAAGGACGGGTCAAGACCAGCGCCGCGTGGCTGATCAGCCACGCCGGCATCGAGCGCGGACACGCGGTGGGGGAACGGGCCGCCGTCTCCAGCAAGCATTCGCTGGCGCTGACCAACCGTGGCGGCGCCGGCAGCGCAGATCTGGTGGCGCTCGCCCAGGACGTCCAGTCCCGGGTCCACAAGAGCTTCGGGATCCACCTGGAGCCCGAACCGGTCCGCCTCGGCCTCGATCTCTGACCCGGTGAGCGGCGGGAGCGCCGTGCGTCCTAAGATGGCCGGACGGCGCCCGCCGCCGTCTCGCCCCGACACTGCAGGAGGCCCTGTGAACGTCCTCGACCAGTCCATCGCCGATCTCGACCCGGATATCGCCCAGGTCCTGGACAAGGAGCTGGCCCGTCAACAGCGCACCCTGGAGATGATCGCGAGCGAGAATTTCGTGCCGCGTGCGGTGCTCCAGGCCCAGGGCTCGGTGCTGACCAACAAGTACGCCGAGGGCTATCCCGGTCGTCGCTACTACGGCGGCTGCGAGGAGGTCGATGTCGCCGAGCAGATCGCGATCGACCGCGCCAAGGAGCTGTTCGGCGCCGAGCACGCGAACGTCCAGCCCCACTCGGGCGCCACCGCCAATGCCGCAGTCATGCACGCCCTGGCCCGCCCCGGCGACAAGCTGATGGGTCTCTCGCTCGCCCACGGCGGCCACCTCACCCACGGCATGAAGATCAACTTCTCCGGCCGCCTCTACGACATCGTCGCCTACGAGACCGAGCCTGAGACCGGCCAGATCGACATGGCCACGGTGCGGGAGCTGGCCGTCGCCGAGCAGCCGAAGGTGATCGTCGCCGGCTGGTCCGCGTACACCCGCCAGCTGGACTTCGCCGCCTTCCGCGAGATCGCGGACGAGGTCGGCGCGGCGCTCTGGGTCGATATGGCCCACTTCGCGGGACTGGTCGCCGCGGGCCTGCACCCCAGCCCCGTCCCCTACGCGGATGTCGTCTCCACCACGATCCACAAGACCATCGGCGGCCCCCGTTCCGGCATGATCCTGTGCACGCAGAAGTGGGCCAAGAAGATCGACTCGGCCGTGTTCCCCGGTCAGCAGGGCGGGCCGCTGATGCACGTCATCGCTGCCAAGGCCGTCGCGCTGAAGGTCGCCGCCACCGACGAGTTCAAGGATCGCCAGGCCCGCACCCTGGAGGGCGCGAAGCTCATCGCCGAACGGCTCCAGGCGGAGGACGCCAAGGCCGCCGGTGTGAAGCTGATCTCCGGCGGCACCGACGTGCATCTGGTGCTGGTGGACCTGGTGGACAGCGAGCTCGACGGCCAGCAGGCGGAGGACCGTCTCCACGAGGCGGGGATCACCGTCAACCGCAACGCCGTCCCCAACGACCCGCGCCCGCCGCGCGTCACCTCGGGCCTGCGCATCGGAACCCCTGCCCTGGCCACCCGCGGCTTCGGCGCGGAGGAGTTCACCGAGGTCGCCGACGTCATCGCACTGGCCCTGACCGGTGGAGCCGACCTCGAGTCTCTGCGCGCCCGCACCGCGGCGCTGGCCGAGTCGAAGCCGCTGTACCCCGAACTGCAGCAGTACTGAG
>JAKDNE010000117.1 GCA_030451965.1 Brachybacterium sp.
CGCCGTTCCCGGAGCAGGCGGGATGAGATGATGGGTGTCGTCTCCGACGGAAGGAAGCCGCCCATGACCTACGTCATCGCCCTGCCCTGCGTCGACGTGAAGGATCGTGCCTGCGTCGACGAATGCCCCGTGGACTGCATCTACGAAGGCAACCGGATGCTCTACATCCAGCCCGACGAGTGCGTGGACTGCGGCGCCTGCGAACCCGTCTGCCCCGTCGAGGCGATCTTCTACGAGGACGACACCCCGGACCAGTGGGCCGAGTACTACAAGGCCAACGTCGAGTTCTTCGATGATCTCGGTGCGCCCGGCGGTGCGGCGAAGATGGGCGTGATCGATAAGGACCACCCGATCATCGAGGCCCTCCCGACCCAGCCGAATCCTCTGGTCTGAGCATGGCCGCGACCTCCGGCCCCCGCTCGACCCCGTCCCGCACAGGGCTCGCCGCACGTCTGCCGGCCTTCCCCTGGGACTCCCTGCTCCCGGCGAAGCAGCGCGCCGCCACCCATCCCGACGGGATCGTGGCCCTCTCCGTCGGCACCCCCGTGGATCCGCCGCCTGCCTCCGTGCAGGCGGCCCTCGCCGCCGCCGCCGACAGCCCCGGCTACCCGACCACGAACGGCACTCCGGCGCTGCGCGAGGCGCTGGTGGACTTCGTCCGCCGCCACCGCGGCGGTCCGGAATCGCTCGGCCTCGAGTCAGTGCTGCCCACCGTCGGCTCGAAGGAGCTCGTCGCCCATCTCCCGTTCCAGCTCGGGCTCGGCTCCGGGGACGCCGTCGCGTTCCCGCACATCGCCTACCCGACCTACGACATGGGTGCTCGGTTCGTCGGCGCCGGGCCGTTGTCGGTGGACATGGCCCAGCTCGCCGCCCAGGGGGATGCGGCCCTGCCCGATCCGTCGGACGCACAGCGGATCCGGCTGCTGTGGCTGAACTCGCCGTCGAACCCCACCGGTGAGGTGCTCGACGTCGCGCAGATGGCCGCCGTGGTGAGCTGGGCCCGTGAGCGGGGGATCGTGGTCGCCTCCGACGAGTGCTATGCGCTGCTGCCGTGGACCGTGGACGAGGTCCCCTCGGTGCTGGACCCGCGCGTCAGCGGAGGCTCGCTCGAGGGACTGCTGTGCGTGTACTCACTGTCCAAGCAGTCCAACCTCGCCGGCTACCGGGCCGCCTTCGTCGCCGGGGACCCGGCGCTCGTGGGCGAGCTGGTGGCGGTGCGCAAGCAGGCCGGGATGATGCTCCCCGGCCCGGTCCAGGCAGCGATGACCGCGGCGCTGGGGGACGACGAGGCCCCGGCCGCCCAGCGTGAGGTCTATCGCGCCCGACGCGCACTGCTCGAGCCCGCGCTGCGAGCCGCCGGCGGCTCGATCCACGGCTCACAGGCCGGGCTGTACCTGTGGACCACCTTCGGCGAGGAGGCGATGACCAGTGTCGAACGCCTCGCAGACAGCGGCATCCTGGTGGCACCCGGGATGTTCTATGGTGGCAGTGGTGGAGGATTCGTCCGGGTCGCGCTCACCGCGACCGATGAGCGGATCGATGCCGCCGCCCGGCGCCTCGAGCGCCTGTAGAACCTTCGGCGCCCGAGGGCGCCGCACCGATCCGACCACGCACAACGGAGAGCCCATGGATCACGCGACGACGTCCGCTCAGCTCAGCCTGGGGGAGAAGTCCCTCGACCTCCCCACCGTCCCCGCCGTGGAGGGCAACGCCGGCATCTCGATCGGTCCGCTGCGCAAGGAGACCGGTCAGGTCACCTACGACCCCGGCTTCATGAACACCGCCAACGCGAAGTCGTCGATCACCTATATCGACGGCGATGAGGGCATCCTGCGCTACCGGGGCTACCCGATCGAGCAGCTCGCGGAGAAGTCGAGCTACCTCGAGGTCGCCTACCTGCTGATCAACGGCGAGCTGCCCACCACGGGCCAGCTCGACAACTTCGAGGCGAAGGTCGAGCACCGCACCCTGCTCGACGAGCGCTTCAAGCGCATGTTCGACAACTTCCCGCGCGATGCGCACCCGATGGCCGTGCTCCAGGCCGGGACCTCGGCGCTGTCGACCTTCTACCAGGACTCGCTGGACCCCTTCGACGAGGAGCAGGTGCGGATCTCCGCCGTGCGACTGCTCGCGAAGATGCCCACGATGGCGGCCTACGCCCACCGCATCGCCCAGGGCCACGCCCTGCTGTACCCCGACAACCGGCTCTCGCTCATCGAGAACTTCCTGCGCCTGACCTTCGGCTTCCCGGTCGAGGACTACATCGCCGACCCGGTCGTGGTGCGCGCGATGGAGCAGCTGCTGATCCTCCACGCCGACCACGAGCAGAACTGCTCGACCTCCGCGGTGCGCCTGGTCGGTTCGGCCCAGGCGAACCTGTTCACCTCGATCTCCGCCGGCATCGGCGCGCTCTCGGGCCCCGCTCACGGCGGCGCCAACGCCGCGGTGATGGACATGCTCGACCAGATCCAGGCCGAGAACATGGACCCGCGAGACTTCATGGAGAAGGTCAAGAACAAGGAGGACGGCATCCGCCTGATGGGCTTCGGCCACCGGGTGTACAAGAACTACGATCCGCGCGCCCGCCTCGTCAAGAAGATCGCCGACGATGTCCTCGAGCGCCTCGGCGTCCACGACTCGCGCCTCGAGCTGGCCATGAAGCTCGAGGACATCGCGCTGAAGGACGACTACTTCGTCGAGCGCAAGCTCTACCCGAACGTCGACTTCTACACCGGCCTGATCTACAAGGCCATCGGCTTCCCCACCGAGATGTTCACGGTGCTGTTCTCCATCGGCCGCCTGCCCGGCTGGATCGCCCAGTGGGAGGAGATGGTCCACGACCCGGAGACGAAGATCGGCCGCCCCCGCCAGATCTACACCGGGCACGCGGAGCGCCCCTACACGGAGATGGGCGAGCGCACCGGCACCAGCGAGCTGCGCCTGGCCGAGCTGCAGTCCGACATCGCGAACCGGGGCTGACCCCGCACGCCCCGCCCCGCGGGACGGGTGTGCTCAGCGTCCGCTGACCAGCACCACCACACGCTCCGTGGCGCCGCCTTCGGTGGTGCCCCAGTCGGCGGCCTCCTCGCCGCGCACGGTGCGGTCCCAGACGCGTCCCTGATAGGACACCTGGACCACTCCGTCCTCCGCAGCGCGGGCGACCGCCCAGTTCGCGACCGCCCAGCCCAGTGCGGCGTCGCCGCCCGGGTCGATCACCAGAGCGGTCGCCCCGGCATCGGCGGGCAGCTGCGGCGCCTTCCCAGCGGCGGAGGCCAGGGTCGAGCTGAGGCGACCGGAGTCGACGGCGCGCGGGAACTGACGCCCCAGCTCGGAGCGGACCTGCTCGGGGGAGACCGTCGCCCCGACCGACCCCAGGGTGCACACCAGATTCGGTCCGCTCTGCCCGGTCAGGGCCGAGGCGTAGAGCCGACCCTCGGTCTCATGGTCCCGGTAGGCCTCCGGATGGCCGGAGCGCTGGACCCGCTGGGCCACATCGTTGATGTCCGCGCCCTCATAGCCGGGGATCCCCACCAGCACGTCGTAGAACGCGTTGGTGGAGTGGACGGGGTCCTGGATCTGCTCCTCGGTGCCCCACCCCTGCGAGGGGCGCTGCTGGAACAGGCCCAGGGAATCGCGGTCCCCGTAGGAGATGTTCTGCAGCCGTGACTCCTGGTACGCGGTCGCCAGTGCGATCGAGGCCGCCCTCGGCGGGAGCTGCCGGTCCACGGCGATCGCGCTGATCAGCGCCGCGTTCGCGACCCGGTCGGTGGTGTATCGGTGGCTGGTCCCCAGTCCGGTCGCCACGCAGGTGCCCTCGTGGGCGGGGGAGCCGTAGCGCTGCAGCGCGACATAGCTGCCCCCGGCGATGCCCGCGAAGAGCAGCGCCATGACCAGGGGCACCGCGAGATGACGGGCGAGAGCGTCAGGACGTCCCGGAGCGCGCCGTCGGGCACCTGCCGCCACCTCGAGTCCCCTGGCCCGGTATCAGTTCGCGTGCAGTGCGGTATTGAGCTCGACGGTCTGTCCCTCACGGGCCACCGCCTGCACCGCACCGGTCAGCGAATGGCGACGGAACAGCAGGTTCGGGAGACCGGAGAGGTCGCGGGCCTTGACCACGTGGGGCCCCTCGGAGGCGGTGCCCGTCTCACCGACGAGCTCCACCTTGGTGGCGGCGGTGATGTACAGCCCCGCCTCGACCACGCAGTCGTCGCCGAGCGCGATGCCCACACCGGCCTCGGCGCCCACCAGCGAACGGCGGCCGATGCTCACGCGCTCGGCGCCGCCGCCGGAGAGGGTGCCCATCGTCGAGGCACCGCCCCCGACATCGGAGCCGTCGCCCACGACGACACCCTGCGAGATGCGGCCCTCGATCATCGAGGCGCCCAGGGTCCCGGCGTTGAAGTTCACGAAGCCCTCGTGCATGACGGTGGTGCCGTCGGCGAGATGCGCCCCCAGACGGACCCGATCCGCGTCACCGATGCGCACACCGGCGGGCAGCACGTAGTCGACCATGCGCGGGAACCTGTCGACGCTGAGCACGGTCGGGGTGCGGCCCGCGGCCACCAGGCGCAGACGGGTCTCCTCGAAACCGGTGACGGCACAGGGCCCCTCGGACGTCCACACCACGTTGGTGAGCTTCCCGAACAGTCCCTCGAGGCTCTGCGCGTGGGGACGGACCAGACGGTGCGAGAGCAGGTGCAGGCGCAGGTAGGCGTCGGCGGCATCGGCGGGGGCCTCGGCCAGCGAGATCACGCGGACCACGACCTCCTGGGTGGTGCCCCGCACCTCGTCGGCCCTGGCGGCGGCGGCCAGCTGGGCATGCAGCGGATGGCTTGCGATCTCCGAAGGAGCCTCGCCGAGCTGAGGGGAGGGATACCATGCATCGAGGACGGAGCCGTCAGCGCCAAGGGTGGTGAGTGCGATGCCCCAGGCCCTCGGGGTGGGGGAGTCCCTCGTCGTCGTGGTCATGAGTCGATTCTACGAAGCCCGGAGCCGCAGCGGCACCATCGGAGCGGCCGTCGGGGCCAAGAGCACAGTGCGGCGAGGCCGCACGGCGACGCGGGGTGGGCCCCGCATATGACGGAGGCCGCCGCCCCGACCCCGCTGCGCCGCAACCCCGAGTACCTGCGGTGGCTGGTCGGCGACCTCCTGCTCGACATCGGCACGGGCATCGGTGCCTTCGCCTTCCCGCTGGTGACGTTCATGGTCACCGAGAATCTCGGCACCACGGGGCTGGTCGCGCTGGTCCAGGGGCTCGGCGCGCTGGTCGGCC
Source organism: Brachybacterium sp. (assembly GCA_030451965.1). GTDB lineage: Bacteria > Actinomycetota > Actinomycetes > Actinomycetales > Dermabacteraceae > Brachybacterium. Next base: position 5,273 of record JAKDNE010000117.1, read on the forward strand.
TGATCCCGGGCGGGCTGCTGGCGGACCGTGTCGAACGGCGGCGCCTGCGGCTGCTGGCCGGGGTGGTCGGCGCCCTCGTCCAGGCGGTGCTCGTCATCGTGCTGCTGACCGGGGTGGCCGGGGCTGTGGTGCTGGCCGCCCTGGCTTTCGCCGACAGGTTCCGCGGGACGCTGCTGGGCAGCGCCTCCAACGCCATGCTCAAACAGATCGTGCCCCCCACCCAGCTGCCCCGGGCGGTCTCGGTCAACCAGGGGCGAGAAGCCGCGGTCGAGATGGCCGCGGGCCCCGCCGGCGGCGCGCTGCTCGGCCTGTCGATCGTGTTCCCCCCGCTGGCTCAGCTGCTGGGCAACCTCGGCTCGGTCATCGCGACCCTCAGCATGCGGCGCCGGTACCACCCGCGCGTCGCCGGGTCCGAGCGCACGAAAGTGGGGGAGGACCTGCGCGAGGCGCTCGGCTGGATGGTCTCCCAGCCCCTGCGCCTGCAGATCCTCGCCATCGCATCCTCGGTGAACCTCGGGGCCAATGGCCTGATCTTCGCGGTGCTGCTGAACCTCGCCTCGGACGGGGTCTCGGCCACCCGGATCGGCCTGCTGAACACGGTGCTGGCCGCGGCGATCCTGCTCGGCGCGGCCCTCGCGCCGCGCCTGGTGGACACGGTGCCGACGGGGATGCTCGCGATCGCTCCCGTCGTGGTGATGGCGCTGGTCGGGGTGTTCCTCGGTTTCGCCCCCAGCATGGTCTGGCTCGGCGTGGCCTACGCCGTGCTGGGGGTCGGGATACCGGCCATCAATGCCTCCAGTCAGGGCTTCTTCACCCACATCACGCCCGTGGCGATGCAGGGGCGGGTCAGCTCGCTGATGCGGGTGGTCTCCTCGGCGCTGATGCCGCTGGCCCCGGCGGCGGCCGGCTGGGGGCTGGACCTGCTGGGCGTCATGCCCACGATGCTCTTCTTCGCCTCCGTGCTGGCGCTCGGCGCCCTGGTGGGGATGCTGGGGCCGGACCTGCGCCGGATCCCCACCGCCCCGCGATGGGTGGTCTACGCGCGTCAGGAGGGGCTTGCGGTCGAGGAGGACGAGGCATCGTCCTCGGGACGCTGAACGCCGGGATCCCCGACCGACGTGCCGGCCTCCCGCTCGGGCGCCTGTTCACCGACGCTCACCCAGAGCGCACGGAAGACGATCGCCTCGCCGTCGGAGTCGGGATCCCCGGGCAGGTCGGTGCCGTGCTCGTCCCGATTCAGCTGGCTGTACTCCTGGAGCTTGGTTTTGAACAGCTGGTTCAGCTCGCCCATCTGCTCTCTCGACAGGCGCAGCGAGGTGGCGGACAGAACGCCCAAGCCGTCCGCCGGGTCGGTGTCCGGGTGCTGGGAGCGGGCGATCTCGGCGCTCCAGGCTGAGCGCATCCACTCGAAGGTGGCCAGGGTGGCGGCACCGGAGGCGCTGCGGTAGTCCGCATCGGAGGCCTCGGGGTCGTTGAGGGAATCGGCGCCTCGGCGCTCGAGGTGGAACGAGGACTGGGCCAGCCGCCACACCCGGTCACGTCGGTCGCGGGCGGCTTCCGGCGCCTCCTCTATGACCCCTCCGCGCGCCAGGATCCGCAGGTGGTAGCTCACCGAGTTCGCGGGGATCTCCAGGTCCGCGGCGACATCGGCCGCGCGGGCCGTGCCCCGCCGTCCCACCCGCTCCACGATGTCCAGACGCAGCGGATGGGCCATCGCCCGCAACTGGTCCCGGCTCGCGTACGCGGGCGGTACGGGAACCTTCACTGGTCCCGTGCCGTCCTCGCCGCTCGGCGCTCCGCTGCTCATGCCCGCAGTCTACGGAAGAGTCCGCGCTCCGCACCGCGTCGTGCGCTCGACTCCTTGCGCACCCTCTAATGCGCAAGAATCATTGCGCACTAGATATTGCGCGAGTACTGTGCCCGCCATGAACACCCCAGCTCCCGCCGCAGCACAGACGCTGCGCGCGAATCCCGAGTACCGCCGCTGGCTGGTGGGCGACCTCTGCCTGGACCTCGGCACCGGGATCGGAGTGTTCGCCTTTCCTCTGATCACGCTGATGGTCACCGGCTCGCTCGGTGCGACCGGAATGGTCGGTCTGGTGCAGGGCCTGGGCATGCTGGTCGGCATGATCCCGGGCGGGCTGCTCGCCGACCTCTGTGAGCGTCGCCGGCTGCGACTGCTCGCGGGGATGACGGGGATGCTGGTGCAGGCCGTGCTCATCGCGGTGCTCGCGGCGGGGTGGGGGAGCCTCATGACTCTCGCCGCTCTCGCCTTCGCCGACCGGTTGCGGGCCGCCCTGTTCGGCAGCGCGTCGAACGCGATGCTCAAGCAGATCGTGCCGCCGGCGCTGCTGCCCAGGGCCTTCGCCGTGAACGAGGGTCGTGAGGCTGCGGTCGAGATGGGATCCGGGCCGCTCGGCGGAGCGCTGCTGGGGATCTCGCTCCTCTGCCCGCCGCTCACGCAGCTGCTAGGCAACCTCGGCTCCGTTCTCGCCACCCTCGCCATGCGTGGCAGCTACCCGCCGCGTCTCGAGGATGCCCCGCGCTCCCGGGTGCGCGATGATCTGCGCGACGCCGTCGTCTGGACGCTCTCGCAGCGCATCCGCCGCCAACTGCTGGCAGTCGCGGTCGCGGTGAACCTCGGCGTGAACGGTCTGCTCCTCACCGTGCTGCTGGACCTGGCCTCCGAGGGTGTCCCGGCAGAGCGGATCGGGCTGCTGAACACCGCCCTGGCGGCGTCGATCCTGCTCGGGGCGATCGCCGCGCCTCGCCTGGTGGACCGGGTCCCCACCGGGACTCTCGCCATTGCGCCGATCCTGCTGGCGGTCGCCGTCGGCGCTCTCATCCCCTTCGCTCCCGGCATGATCTGGATCGCCGCCGCCTATGCGGTGATGGGCGTCGGACTGGCACCGCTGAACGCCGCGACCCAGGGCTTCTTCATGCACCTCACGCCGGTGGCGATGCAGGGACGGATCAATGCCCTGATGGGCCTGATCTCGCTGGGCCTGATGCCGCTGGCGCCGGTGCTCGCCGGCTGGGGTCTCGAACTGGTCGGTCCGCTGCCCACGATGCTGCTGTTCGCAGGCATCACCGCACTCGGAGCGCTGGCGGCCGTGCGCGGTCCGGACCTGCGCCGGGTGCCGGTCGCCGCGCAGTGGGAGAGCTACGCCCGCGAGCAGGGGATCGCCACCGAGGAATGATGGCCACGGCGGGGGCGGCTGAGAAGAGACCGCCTCGCTCACACCGCGGGCGGCTCCTCCACCTGCGGCGTGGGCCCGGCCCATTCCGCCGCACGGGAACGGCGCACGATCTGCCGGAGCCGCCGGGAGCGCAGGTAGATGATGAGGACCGCCGCCACCAGTGCGGCGGCGCCTCCGCCGAGCAGCCACGGCGCCCAGTGCGAGACCCCACCCACGTCACCCAGCATCGGGGAGATCAGCAGCAGCGCCGCTCCCGCGACGATCATGAGCACTCCGGCGCCCACCAGCAGCGCCGGCCCGAGGGAGCGTGCGATGGCGGGTCCCGCCGACTCGCCCTGCAGCGGGCGGCGCAGCGGCAGCCCCCGACCGAGCTGACCGGGCCGGGAGACCGCCCAGTCCAGCAGGAGATGGTCCCGGCGCCGCGTCGCC
>JAKDNE010000506.1 GCA_030451965.1 Brachybacterium sp.
GCGCGATCCCCTTCGGCCGCATCCGGCTCGGAGCCGCCGGCGCCCTGTTCACCGGTCTCGCGCTGTCCGCGATCGCCCCTCACCTCGGCGCAGGCATGGAGATCGTCCAGACCCTGGGGCTGGCCCTGTTCGTCTACACGGTCGGGATCTCCGCCGGTGCGGCCTTCTTCAGCTCGCTGAACCGTCAGCTGCCGCTGCTCGCCGCGGCCACCCTCAGCACCGGCCTCGCCGCCGCCCTCACCCTGGTTCTCGGGGAGGCGCTGGGCCTGGCCCGGGACCTGTCGCTGGGGCTGTTCACCGGCGCGCTCACCGCCGCCCCCGCCCTGGACGCCGCCTCCCGCCTCACCGGCACCTCCGGGCCGTCGGTGGGCTACGCCTTCGGCTACCCGATCGGCGTGATCGTCGGGATCGTGCTGGTCTCGAGCATCGTCAGCCGCACCTGGCCGGGCTGGAAGGACACCGCATCCCTGGCCGGCACCAGCCTGGCCTCGACCACCGTGCACGTGCAGCGCTCGGTGAACCTGCGCGACGTCCCGCAGTGGCACCACCAGCAGGTGCGGTTCTCCTACCTGCGCCGTGAGGGCAGGGTGCGGGTGATCGTGCCGGGGGAGGACCTCCTGGTCGGGGACGAGGTGGTCGCCGTCGGCATGCCCGAGCAGGTCGAGGCGGTCACCGCAGCGCTGGGCGAGACCAGCGACCGGCACATCGCCCACGACCGCTCGCTGGTGGAGTTCACCCGCCTCACCGTCTCCAACCCCGACCTCGCCTCCCGCTCCATCGCCGAGCTGAACCTCCCGGTGCGCTTCGGCGCGGTGGTCACCCGGGTGCGGCGCGGCGACCTCGAGCTGCTGGCCCGGGACGACCTGGTCCTGGAGCCTGGGGACCGACTCGCCGTGGTGGTGGAGCGCCGCCGACTCGACGCCGTGCACACCTTCCTCGGCGACTCGGACCGCCAGGCCGGCGAGCTCGACGTGCTCTCCCTCGGACTGGGCCTCATGCTCGGGGTCGCACTGGGCCTGGTGAGCCTCCCGATGCCCGGCGGAGGCAGCTTCTCGCTGGGACCGGCCGCCGGCCCGCTGCTGGTGGGCATGGTCCTGGGCGCCCTGCGCCGCACCGGCCCCGTGGTGTGGAGCCTTCCGGGCAGCGCCAACCGCACGCTGCGCCAGCTGGGGCTGCTGCTCTTCCTCGCCGGGCTGGGTCTCACCGCCGGGCCGGAGGTCGCCTCCATGCTGGCTTCGCCGGAGGCCTGGCGCGCGGCGGTGCTGTCCGCGGTGGTCGCCGCGCTCAGCTGCCTCACGCTGGTGGTGGCCGGACGCTGGGTGCTGGGCCTCTCCGCCCCGCGGGCGGCAGGCGCGGTGGCCGGCTTCCTCGGCCAGCCGGCGGTGCTCGAGGCGGCGAACGCCCGTCGGGCCGACGAGCGCATCGAGGCCGCCTACGCCACGCTGTTCGCCTTCTCCATCGTGGTGAAGATCCTGCTGGTCCCCGTCATCTGGAACCTCTGACGCCGCTGCGTGTCCGGGCCGTCGCCCGGGTGCGCCGTCCGGACCGCCCGTGGCCCGAGCGCGGGGCAGAGGGGGGGGGGGGGCCGACCCGCCGGGGCCGCGTGTGG
>JAKDNE010000118.1 GCA_030451965.1 Brachybacterium sp.
GACGTCGCCGATCTGGCGGCGCATGCCGGGTACAGCCCCTTCCACTTCACCCGGATCTTCAGCGCCCGCCTGGGGATCGGTCCCGGCCAGTACCTCACCGCCCTGCGGATCGATGCGGCGAAGCGGATGCTGCTGGAGAACGACGAGGCCGTGATCGACGTGGCCAGTGCCGTCGGCTTCGATTCGCTCTCGAGCTTCAGCCGCCGCTTCCGCAGCACGGTCGGGGTCGCGCCGGGGCAGCTGCGCCGCCTCGCCGACCGGATCAGCGACCGGCCACCGCGCCCCTTCGCGCTGCTGCGCCCGCACCCGCAGTGGATCCGCGTGCATCTGTCCCTGCCCGACGCAGCGCAGCTGCGCGGAGATGCCTCGGTGTGGGTGGGCTGGTACCCGCGGCCGGCACCGATCGGGCTCCCCCTCTCGGGCGTCCTCGTCTCCGGCGTCCCCCACCTCGACCTGCCGCTGTGCGCAGGCGCGCCGTTCCTGCTCGGCTTCTTGGTGCCCGCGCACGCGGACCCGCTGGACATGCTGGTGCCCGAGCAGCCCGTGGTGGCCGTGCACCCGACACCGCTCACCGCGACGGCCGAGGTGACGCTCGAGTTCACCGCGGATGGGTCGGCGGTGCGGCCGCCCCTGCTCTCCGCTCTGCCGAGCCTCTACCTCCGGTGAGTCCGGGGAGCCGCCGGGCCGACGGCGTCGGCACCGTACTGCGCAGGATCGGACACACCTGCGTGCCCCGCCCCCTCTAGGTTGGGAGCACCAGGGCCCCCGGGTCCACCGCACCCCAGGAGGAATCATGACCCGCACCACCGGCACCAGCACCTGGCTCGATCTCAGCATCACCGACACCGACACCGCGAAGGCCTTCTACGGCGGTCTGTTCGGCTGGGAGTTCGAGGACCTCGGCGAGAGCTTCAACCACTACCACCTCATCCGCAACGGCGGCGCCCTGGTGGGCGGGCTGATGAACGTTTCGGGCATGACCTGCCCGACCGGGGATCCGCTGCCGCCCGAATGGGGTGTCTACCTTGCCGTCGACGATGCGGACGCCCGCACCGCGAGGGCGACGGCGGCCGGCGGCACGGGCATCGTCCCGCCCGACGCGATCAGCGACTCGGGGCGGATGTCGGTCGTCCTCGACGCCACCGGTGCACCCATCGGCCTGTGGCAGGCCGGGACCCTCGAGGGCTACGAGTTCACAGGAAGGCCCGGCTCGCCCGTGTGGTTCGAGCTGATGACGCACAAGTACGACGAGGCCGCCGCGTTCTACACCGAGGTGTTCGACGCCCAGCTGGTGCCGATGGAGGAGGAGATGTCCGGGCCGGACTTCCGCTACGCCACCAATGGTCCCGGCGAGAGCGCGAGCTGGGGGCTGTGCGACGCGACGGGCATGATGCCCGAGGACGCCACCGGCTGGCGCGTCTACCTGGGCGTGCAGTCGAGCGACGCGGCGATCGCGCGGGTGAAGGAGCTCGGCGGCACGGTGCTGGATGGCCCCACGCCCTCCCCCTTCGGGACGATCGCGACGATCGCCGATCCCGAGGGCGCGACCTTCCAGATCAGCGCGATGGGCGAGGCCGCGCACGAGGGATGAGTCCCGGCCGACGAAGCGGGTGATCCCCCGGCCCGTCCCGGGGCCGCAGACGAGGACCGGCCCCCCCCCCCGCGGGGCGGGGCCGCCCGGGGGGGGCAAGGGGGCGGGGCCGGGCCGTCCTCGTCTGCGAAGGTCAGCGGGTCGGATCGATGAGGAGCTTGCCGGAGGGCGAGCCCTCCATGCTGGCCTCGAAGGCCGTCGCCACCTCGGCGAGCGGGAAGGTCCGGTCCACATCCACATGGAGGATCCCGCCGGCAACCTTCTCGAGCAGGGTGCGCAGGCGCGCGCCTTCTGGCCGCACCCACACCCAGCGCCCCCCGGCCTCCTCGACGGTGGGGTCGGCGATCGAGATGTGCCGGCCGCCGTCGGTCAGGACCGCGAGGGTCTCCTCTCGGACCCCGCCCACGAAGTCCGCGACCGCGCTCACGCCGTCGGGCGCGAGCTCGCGCACCCGCTCGACCAGGCCGTCGCCATAGGCCACCGGGGTGACGCCGATGACCCGCAGCGTCTCGTGGTTATGGGCGGAGGCGGTGCCGATCACGGTGGCTCCCCGCTCCCGCGCCAGCTGCGCGGCGAGGTAGCCGACGCCTCCGGACGCGGCATGGATCAGCAGGGTGTCCTCACCGGTCAGCTCCAGGGTGTCGAGGCTCCGCAGCGCCGTCAGGCCGGTCAGCGGCAGGCCCGCGGCGGCGTCGAAGCCCACGTCGTCCGGGATCGCGGCCACCGAGGGCGCTGGCAGCATCACGTACTCGGCGAAGGTGCCGCCGTGGATGATGTCCTTGCGCCCGTAGGAGGCGACGCGGTCACCGGGGGCGAACTCCGGGGTGTCGGGGCCGACGGCCTCGACCACACCGGCCACGTCCCAGCCGGGGATGGCGGGGAAGACGGCATCGATGAGGGGATCGAGGCCACCGCCCATCACCTTCCAGTCGACGGGATTCACGGAGGCGCGCTCCACCCGGATCAGCACCGTGCCCGGGCCGACCTTCGGCTGGGGGACGTCGGAGAGCTGCAGGATGGAGGGGCCGCCGTACTGGGAATAGGTCATTGCACGCATGGTGGAGGCAACGCGTCACGGCGGCGACGCATTCCCGCAGGCCGGGTGGAACACCGCACAGGGGACGACGTCTGGTGCGGGAGGTCTCGCGAGGGTCCGGACCTGCACTGTCTGCCGCGCGAGGCTTACAGTGAAAGCCATGCTGTCCGATATCGCGCTCCGTGATGCGTTCTCCCTCTTCCCGCAGGGCATGGTCCTGGTGGCCGCAGAGATCGGTGGAGTCCGCCACGGACTGATCGCCTCCACCTTCACCGTCGGCGTCTCCCTGGATCCACCGCTGGTCTCCCTCGCGGTGCAGCACAGCTCGAAGACCTGGCCGACCCTGTACGAGCACGGCCACCTCGGGGCCACGGTGCTGGGCCGCAACCAGGCCCCGTTCGCCCGCCAACTCGCATCCACGGAGCGCGAGCGCCGCTTCGACGGGATCGACGTGACGGTGGATCCGCACGGCGCGCTCACCCTGCAGCACGCTCCAGCGTGGATGACGGTGCAGGTATACGACCATATGCGGGCTGGGGACCACGACCTGGTGCTGCTCGAGGTGCTCTCCGTCGGCAGCGTGCCGGAGGCCGAGGCGGTGGTCTTCCACGGCAGTCGCTTCAAGGCGCTGGTGCGCGAGGATCCGGGCTCCTGACTCCCCGCGCGCCCGGGCATGCGCTCAGCGCTCGTGGAGCTGCCCCGCCTCGAGATGCCAGCGGCGGTCGGTGCGCACCATCTGCAGCATGCGCCGGTCGTGGGTGACCAGCAGAAGCGTGCCCTGGTAGCTCTCCAGCGCCTGCTCGAGCTGCTCGATGGCGGGCAGATCGAGGTGGTTGGTGGGCTCGTCGAGCACCAGCAGGTTCACGCCGCGGGCCTGCAGCAGGGCGAGCGCGGCGCGGGTCCGCTCCCCTGGTGAGAGCTCGGCGGCGGCCCGGCCCACGTGGTCGGCCCGCAGCCCGAACTTCGCCAGCAGGGTGCGCACCTCCGCGGGCGGCAGCTCGGGCAGCTGCGCCTCGATGACGTCGGCCAATGGTGCAGAGCCGACGAATAACGAGCGGGCCTGGTCGATCTCGCCGATCCGCACGCTCGTACCGAGCGAGGCGGAGCCCTCGTCGACCTCGCGGATACCCAGCAGCGCCCGCAGCAGGGTCGTCTTCCCGGCTCCGTTGGGCCCGGTGATCCCGATCCGCTCCCCGGCGCCCACCTGGACCGAGACCGGGCCGAGAGTGAAGTCGCCCTGCCGCACCACGGCGCCGGAGAGCGTCGCGACCACAGCGCTGGAGCGCGGGGCGGCTCCGATCGAGAACTGGAGCTGCCATTCCTTGCGGGGCTCCTCGACCTCGTCGAGCCGCGCGATCCGGCTCTCCATCTGCCGCACCTTGCGTGCCTGCTTCTCGCTGGACTCGGACTGTGCGCGGCGGCGGAGCTTGTCGTTGTCCGGGGATTTCTTCATCGCGTTGCGCACGCCCTGGCTGGACCATTCGCGCTGGGTGCGGGCCCGGGAGACCAGATCGGTCTTGGTCGCGGCGAACTGGTCGTACTGCTCGCGGGCATGGCGGCACACGGTCGCGCGCTCCTCGAGGTAGGCGTCGTACCCGCCGCCGTAGAGGCGGTGGGAGTGCTGGGCGAGATCGAGCTCGAGCACCTCGGTGACGCAGCGGGAGAGGAACTCGCGGTCGTGGCTGACCAGCACCACTGCTCCGCGCAGTCCCTGCACGAAGGTCTCCAGCCGTCGCAGACCATCGAGGTCGAGGTCATTGGTGGGCTCATCCAGCAGCACCAGGTCGAAGCGGCTCAGCAGCAGCGCGGCCAGCCCCACCCGGGCGGCCTGGCCCCCGGACAGGGCCGTCATCGTGGTCCGGCCCAGCTCGTTCTCCGCGAACGGCAGCCCGAGCTCCGCGAGCACCATCGGGATCCGCTCCTCGAGATCGGCGGCCCCGCTGGCGAGCCAGCGCTCCAGGGCGGCCGAGTAGACGTCGGCCGGATCAGAGCCGCCGCGTGGCGCGGCGTGCTCGAGAGCGGCCGCTGCGGCGTCCATCTCGACGGTGGCCTGCGCGCAGCCGGTGCGACGGGCGATGTATCCGGCGACGGTCTCTCCCGCCCTGCGCTCGTGCTCCTGCGGCAGCCAGCCCACGAAGGCATCCGACGGGGAGAGGGAGACCGTCCCGCCGTGCGGTGCATCGACCCCGCCCAGCAGCCGCAGCAGCGTGGACTTGCCCGAGCCGTTGGCGCCGACCACGCCGATCACGTCGCCTGGGGCGACGGTGAGATCCACCCCGTCGAACAGGACGCGGTGGCCGTACCCGCCGGAGAGGCCATGTGCGACGAGGGTGGCGGTCATCCCGGCATTCTCCCACCGTCCGCGAGCACCCCTCGCACCGACGCCGCGGCCTGCGCTGTGCCGGGACAGACCCAGCTGCTGCTCAGCCCAGCAGCGCCTGCCCGAACATGGTGTCCTTCGCGCCCACTCCGGGAAGCACGACGAACATGGCGGAGGCGACGTGGCGCAGGTACTCCTCGAGCGCATCGGTGGTGACCATCCGGTCCAGGATCGGGAAGAAGGACTCTCGCGGGTCACGGACATAGGCGACGAAGAACAGGCCGGCGTCGATGCGCCCCAGGGAATCGCTGCCCTCGGTGAAGTTGTAGCCGCGCCGCAGCATGCGAGCACCCTTGTTGCCGTGCGGGGAGACGATGCGGATGTGCGCATCGCGCGCGATGGCGGGGCCGCCGTCCGCGGTGGCGGCGAAGTCGGGGTCGATGAACTCGTCGGTCCCGGAGGTGGGGTCCGCCGTCGACAGCGGCGCACCGAAGCGCTTGTCGCGCCCGATGATGTCGTGCTGCTCGACCAGTCGCAGCCGGTCCCAGGTCTCCAGGTTCATCCGGATCTTGCGGATCATCATGTAGGAGCCGCCGGCCAGATGGGCCCCGCCGGAGTCCTCGCCGGAGATCCACAGCTGCTTCGCGAGCTCCTCGGCGCCATCCTCCTGCTTGAGATTGTTGGTGCCGTCCTTGTACCCGAACAGGTTCCGCGGCGTCTCCTGCGTCGTCGAGGTGGAGGAGGTGCGCCCGTATCCCATCTGCGTCCACCGCAGTGCGGCGGTGCCGACGGCGATCCGGGTGAGGTTGCGGATGGCGTGCATGGCGACCTGCGCATCGTCGGCGCAGGCCTGGATGACCAGGTCGCCGTCGGAGCGTTCGGCCTGCAGCGCTTCCCCGGCGAAGCGGGGGACGCCTGCGGCCAGGGCCTCGGGCATGCGGTCCGCGATCCCGAAGCGGTCCTCCCCCTCGGCGTCGACGAAGAAGGAGCGCCCCACCCCGACGGTGATGGTCACCGACGATGTGGGGTACCCCCAGGTCTCGCCGGTGTCGCGCGGGACGGCCTGGAGGTTCGCAAGCGGTTCGCCGCCGACGAGGCCGCCGGTGCTCATCTGCTCGGCGGCGACCAGCCATTGCTGCATGAGGCGACGCACCTCGTCCAGGTCCGTGGTGGTGACGTCGTAGGCGGCGGTGAACAGATAGTCCTGCGCAGGGGTGGTGATGCCCTGCTGGTGCTCGCCGCGCAGGGGGTAGGCGCGCTCCAGCGGGTCGGCCATGACCGGTTCCTCGGCGCTGGCCCGGCCGCCGGCGAATCCACCGAATCCGCCGAGCATCCCGCCGGCGAGGATCCCGGCGCCGGCGGCGCTCAGGAGGCCGCGCCGGCCCACGGAGCGCGGTGCCGCCTCCGGCCCGTCCGGCGATGCCTGCGGGGTGCTCGGCTCGGCGTCGGAGGCGTCGTGCTCGTGTCGCCGGGTCATGACAGCACCACAGCGGGGACCTGCGCGAGCTCGTCGGAAAGTGCGTTCACGGCCACCGACAGCTCCCGCTGCGCGTCGGTGTAGTCGCTGTCCTTGGGCGTCTGTCCGGCGTCCTCCTGGACCGTGGCGACCGTCGAGTAGTCGACGTAGCGGGGGGTTCCGTCCTCCCATTCGCCGGCCTGATGGGCGGAGAGCTCCTCCTGCACGGCGTCGAAGCCATCGGCGATCTCCTGGGCGAGCTCCGGGTCCTCCTTCTCCACGATCTTCTGCACGTTGCCGTAGGCGACGTTCGCACCGTCGAGGTTCGCCTGGAAGTCGTCGAGGTCGGTGTGGGAGAAGGTCTCCTCCTCGCCGACGATCTTGCTGGTGGCGACCTCTTCCATGAGCTCACCGGCGCCGAGGGTGACGTCCTCGAGGGTCACCGCGAACTTCTCGGAACCGGTGTCGTCCTTGCCGGTGACCAGGTCGTACAGGGTATAGGTGTCCTCCACCAGCTGGTCGGCGACCTGCTGGCGGCTCGCGTCGTCGGGGAAGCGGAAGGCGGCGTCGTCGCTGAACAGGTCGGCCTCGATGCGGTGCCAGCCGGTCCAGCCGGCCAGCAGCTCGGGGTCGGTGACGGGGGTGTCGGCCGCGGCGGAGAGATCCTGGATCCGCAGGTCGAGGGCGGCGTCGAGATCCCCGGGCTCCTCGATGCCGAAGGCCTCGGCGGTCGGTTCGATCCGTTCGAAGTGGCGGCGGGCCAGGACGTACAGGTCCTGAGCCTTCTCGCTGTCACCGGCGAGGTAGGCCTCGCGGAAGTCCTCGGTGGCGCTGACCAGCTGACCCGCCTGGTCCTCGATGTACGCCGTGTAGTTGGTGACCGCGTCGTCACGCAGCCTCTGGATGTCCTCGTCGACGGCGAGCGCCTCGCCCTGTGTGACGGTGAAGGGAGCCGTGCCCACCAGCGCGCCGACCATGTTCGGCTTGCAGGCGGTGAAGTAGTCACCCTTCTCCAGACCGGTGGTCAGCTCGACGGTGGAGCCGGGGCCGATGTTCTCCTTCTCGGTGACGATGCGGAGCTTGTCCGAGGCCAGCACCTCGAACTCATTGGGCACGCTGCCCTCGTTGCTGATGGAGAAGGTGACCGGGCCGGAGGGGGTCTCGGTGGTGGAGATCTCGCAGCCGTCGTCGGTGATGGTGACGCCGATCGGTCCGGCGCCCGCCTGGGTCCCGTCCCCGTTCGGGGCGGCCGACGGGTTATCGGTGCAGCCGGCAGCGGCCAGCGCGAGCACGGCGGCGACAGCCAGCGGCCGGGTCACCGTGCGCAGGAAGGAGGTGCGGGTCATGGTCGGACTCCGAGAAGGTGTCAGGCGCTCGAGGGCGCTGGTGGCTGAGGCGAATCGTTCAGACGGCGGCGGTCGCAGGGACCGCTGCCTCGCGGGCGGGACGCGGGGCGCCGGCCCGCACGCGGCGGACGAACAGGAAGGTCACCGGAATGGCGTACAGGAGCCAGGCGATCACCTGCAGCACGGTGGGCTGCACGTTGACCTGGAACATCGCCTGGCCGACGATGTACAGCCAGTACACCGGGGAGGTCGTCGCGGGCAGCAGCGCCGAGACGTCCCAGGCGTACGTGTTCAGCCCTGGCAGCACGCCGGCCTCCTGGAAGTCGCCGATCCCGTAGGCGACGATCCCGGCGGCGATGAGGATCAGGAAGCCGCCGGTCCAGGTGAAGAAGCGGCCCAGGTTCAGATGCAGGGCGCCGCGGTAGATGAGAATGCCCAGCACGATCGCGAGGGCGAGTCCGACGACGAGCCCGGCGGTGGTCGCGGCCACGGAGTTCTCGACCGAGGATTTCACCGTGGCCCACACGAACAGGGCCGTCTCCAGGCCCTCACGGCCGACAGCTGCAACCGCCACCAGAGCCACACCCCAGCCGGCGCCGTGCGCCAGGGCCCGGCTCAGCTCCCCCTCCAGGTTCTGCTTCTGCCCGCGCGCGTTCTTGGACATCCAGAAGATCATCCCGGTGGTCAGGGCGACAGCCAGCAGCGCGAGCGAGCCGCCGAGGATCTCCTGCGCCTGGAAGGTGAGGGTCTTCGGGCCCCAGGTCAGGACGGCCCCGAGGACCAGCGGCAACGTGGCCGCAGCGGCGACGCCGATCCACAGCTTCGGCAGCACATCGCGGCGCTGCGACTTCACCAGGTAGGCCACGAGGATGCTCACCACGAGCGTCGCCTCGAGCCCCTCGCGCAGTGCGATCAGCAGATTCGGGAGGAACATCAGGTCTCCGAGGGGGTGGATGGCGAGGTCGTCCCGAGGATCCAGCAGATGCCGGGGGACGTGACGACGGGTGCCGCGAAACGATGGTAAGGGTATCCTCAGCGATTTGTCGAACGATCGCGTTGACTCACGAGAAATGCCCGCGAAACGGTTTCGTTGCCTCATATGAGGGA
>JAKDNE010000119.1 GCA_030451965.1 Brachybacterium sp.
CCGCACCCGTGGCGAGATCCACCAGCTGGAGATCACCAGCTTCGGCACCGAGCTGACCTGCGAGCTGCTGATCCCGCACGACGTGCCACACTCCGGGCTCGTCGTGGTGGTGCCGTTCTACGACACCCCCTCGGTGCTCGGGGAACCGACTGTCCGTACGCGGCTGGCGGGCAAAGACCCGGCGGCCGGCGCTCACGGGCTGCAACTGGCAGAGGCCGGGCATGCGGTGCTTGCGGTGCCCTGGTGGTTTGAGCACATCGCCGCCGCTGATTCGAGCACCGCGGGGGCCGGCCCCCTCGATGCACGCTACGGGCGGGCCGCCGAGCGCCACCGTCGCGAGCAGCCGATGACCGCGCTGGGTCGAAGCGTCGGCGATCTGATGCTCGCCGTCACGGCGCTCGAGGAGGCCGGACTCGCTCCCGGCGCCCGGCTGGCCGCGTTCGGCCACTCCCTGGGCGGCAAGCTCGCCCTGCACCTGGCGGCCCTGGACACCCGCATCGACGCCGCCGCCGCGCACGAGCCCGGCCTGGGCTTCGCCCACTCCAACTGGGCGGATCCCTGGTACCTCGACGGGGACCTCCCCCTCGACCGCGACCAGGACGAGCTGCTGGGGCTGGTCGCCCCGCGCCCCTTCCTGCTGGCCGGAGGCGGCGACGGAGACGGCGTCCACACACTGGATCTGTTCCGCACCGCGCGCCGGAACTGGCCCGACGAGCGCGGTCTCGATCTGCTGCTGCACGACGGGGGGCACCCGATGCCACCGCACGTCATGGCCGCCGTCGGCGCATGGTTCCAGGAGCGGCTGCCTCGCTAGAGGTGCACGTGCTCCCGCTCCGGGCGGACGAGCGGGAACAGCGGATCCTGGCGGTGCGGCCATGCCGCACAGAGGGGACAGCACCCACTTCAGCGAGCTCGAACGCCATCCGACGGTCTGCGACGACAGCACAGCCGGACAACGGGTCGGCCCCAGTCGACGAACCGTTATGAAAGGGGCCCTGGGGCTCGGCCTGGTCGCGACCGCGACCACTGGGACAGGAGTGCTCCCCCTGCCCCGGGCCGCCGCCGCCGGGGAACTCCTGAATGCGGGCTTCGAGCAGGTCACCGACGGATGGCCCACCGAGTGAGAGCCGTTCAACGCCGCATCCAGGGAGCACATCAGGTCTGCGCAGGACGTGGTCCACTGCGGTGGCCATTCGGTTCGGATGGAGGATCAGACCACGTCATCGATGGGGCTGCGCAGCGCCAAGCTGCCCATCACGGCGGGCGCTGTCCATGAAGCTCGGTGCAGGTTTTCGTGGAAGCCGGGCGCGCGTGGGTCTACCTGGAATTCTGGAATGAGGCCGGCTCCCGGATCTCGAGCTCGTTCCACGAGACGCGCCTCCCGGGCTTCTGGCACGCCGTCATGCTGAGCGGAGAGGCCCCGGAAGGGGCGACGCACGCCACGCTCCTGCTGTATTCACCGCAGTCGAACCGTGGCACCGCCTGGTTCGACGATGCCGCGATCGAGCAGGTGCACACCCTCCCGGTGGAGCAGTTCGGCACCGCCGCCTTCACCGCCGCGATCCGGGGCGGAAGCCTCCTGGGAGATCGCCTCTTCGTCACGTCCCGCCATGCCGTCGATGGCAGACTGCGGTTGGCCGAGGGCGACGGCGGCGGCTACGGGGGCCTCGGCGCCCATCTGGGGAATGTGTACCTGCACAACATCTGGGGCTCGTCGATCCAGCAGCTCTCGCTCGAGGGCGGAGGCTCGGACGCCGTGCTGTACGACGACCTGCCGGACGGCTGGTACAACCGGCCCTAATTCCACATCCTCGAGCACATCCGCGGCACCTGGGGGATGTGCGACATGGACCTGGCCTGGTTCCCGCTACCGCAGTGAGGCCGGCCCGGTGAGCGGCCCGCAGTGCACTCAGTGCGCTGCGGGCCGTTCGCCCGTCTCAGGCAGCTCGTCGGCCTCCAGCGCGTTGAGGAGCAGCAGGGACCGGGCGATGTGCATCGGGTCCTTGACCGGCAGGGCGACGACCTCGTCCAGCGGGCTGCCGTCGCGGGAGCGGATCTGGAGCCACTCCTGCCCGTCCGGGTCCGGGAAGGTGCCCAGCGTGTACTCACGCACGCGCGCTGCCCAGCGGGCGAGCTCGACCGAACCGGTGCGCCGAGCCAGCATCGCGGTGGCGTACACGGATTCGGCGTGCACCCACCAGAGCTTCGTGTCCCACGTGCGCCGCACGAGCACCTCGTACGGCGTGCCGAGCAGGCGTCCGGTGGGCGCCGCTCCGGTGTCGCGGTCGATGTAGCGCAGCAGTCCGCCCTCTGCCTGGTCCCATCCTGTCTCCAGCGCCCGCAGGACGAGCGCGGTGCGCGTGCTCTCCGGGACGGCCAGGGGCGGATGCAGATCACCCACGCGGACCAGCATCCACAGCAGTTCGAGCAGATGACCCGGGGTGACGTGGCGGGCCAGCAGGGTGTCGTGGTCCGCCGCGGCGTCGGGCCGGTACTCCCACCAGGTCTCGGTGCCCAGGAGCGCGTGCGGGCCCTCGAGCAGGACGGTCCGGGCCTCCGTCATCACCTCGGAGGCGATGGCCGAAGCGGAGGCGCGGCGCAGCTCGCCGGCCACGTGGACGAGGGTCATCGGACCGGCGAGATCGCGGAACCACCGGGGCAGCGGCTACGGCTCGCTGTGGGCGGTGCGGTGGCGCAGGGATCCGCGGCCCGTGCTGGGTGTGCTCGGCCTGTGCGAGCCACCTGGCGGGGTCGGAGGCGGCAGCTCCGGGCCCGTCCATTCTCGCGGCGCCGGCACCCGAGGCGCCTGCACCCCTCTGCCCCGCGTTCCCCTCTCCCGTGAGGCGTACGGCGCCGGCCAGTCCGAGCACGGCGAACAGGTCTGCGAACACGCTGGGGGCCAGCTCCCCCTGCGCGCCCGCCAAGGGCTCGCCCCGTTCCCCGAGTCGGAAGACTGTGCTGCCGTCGGCCAGGAACGCGTGCTCGGTGAGGAACTCGGCGGTGCGCAGCGCGCGCTCGTTCCACAGGACACGGTCGCCTGCGAGGCGACCGGCCCCGATCTCCTCGGCGATCAGGGCGCAGGTCTAGGCCCAGCGGCCTTGGGACCAGGTGTACTTCTCAGCGCTCAGCGGCTCGCCGCGGTTCGTGAAGCACGTGCGGACACCGCCGAGGTCGTCATCGGCCCCGGGCCGACTCCACCAGGCGAGCACGTCGCGCTCCAGATGGGCGCGCAGGGGGTCCCTCATCGCAGCGGTGTCGGACACGCCGGCGAGCATGCTTCGTCCGACGGCTCCGGATCCATCTACTTGATGCCGCTCATCATGACGCCGCGCACGAAGTAGCGCTGGAGGAAGATGAAGACCAGCAGTGCCGGGATGAACATGACCACTGCGGAGGCCATCAGCGTCGCCAGGGAGACGTTCTGCGCTTGGAGGCCGTTCAGGCCCACGGTCAGGACGTAGTTCTCCGGCGACTGCTGGGCGACCAGCGGCCACAGGAAGTCGTTCCAGTGCCACAGGAATACGAAGGTGCCGAGGGTGGCGAGTATCGGCTTGGTCTGCGGGAGGATGATCGACCAGTAGACCCGCAGCTCGCCGGCCCCGTCGATCTTCGCTGCATCGATCAGCTCATCGGGGATGTCCTGCATGAACTGGCGCATGAGGAACATGGCCTGCGCATTGGCGATGGTGGGCAGGATCAGCCCCCACATCGTGTCCAGCCCCCCGATCTGCCCTACCAGGAGGTACTGCGGGATGATGGTGAGCTGGTAGGGGATCATCAGCATCGCGATGAACACCCAGAAGATCACCTCTCGTCCCAGGAACTTCTTCTTCGCGAAGGCGTAGCCGGCCATCGAGGCGAACAGCAGCACCAGCACCACGGAAACCACCGCATAGATGGTGGTGTTCAGCGCCCAGCGCGGGATCTCCGAGCTGCGCAGCGCCTGCCGGTAGGCCTCCAGCGAGATGTCGGTGTTGAAGAAGATCTCCGGGACCTGCACCGGGATGCCCGGGTGCAGGGAGATCATCACCATCGCCAGGAACGGGAACAGCGTCAGCGCGCCGATCACGATCAGCGGGATGTGGATCAGCTGCTTACGGGCCCGCACCGCGAAAGGGGCACGGCGGCGGGTGAGGGTATCGCCGCGGAGTGCGGGGTCCTCGCGGCGCTCGGTGATGGCGCTCATGATTCGCTCCGTCCCATGAGGCGGCGCTGGATCAGGGAGAGGATCAGCGTGATCACCAACAACACCACGCCCACGGCGCTGGCGTACCCGAACTCGAAGTACCCGAAGCCCTGGTCGAAGATCATGAAGGTGAGGGTGTAGGAGCCACGGGCGGGACCGCCGCCGGTCATCACGTAGATGGTGTCGAAGGCCTGGAAGCTCTTGACGGTCTCGAGCACCAGCACGAAGAAGAGCGCGGGCTTGAGCAGCGGCAGGGTCACGTAGCGGAAGCGCTCCCAGGGGCTGGCGCCGTCGAGCTCGGCGGCCTCGTAGTAGTCCGGGGGGATCGCGAGCATGCCGGCGAGCAGGATGAGCATGTTGTAGCCGAAGCTGCTCCATGCCGCGACCAGGGCCAGGGCGGGCAGCACCAGGAACTCGTTCTGCAACCAGTTGCCCAGCTCGAGCCCGACGCTCCCCAGGAGCTCGTCGAGGGGGCCGCCACCGCTGAACATCCAGACGAAGATGATGCCGGAGATCACCGGAGAGGTCACCACGGGCAGGAAGAACAGGGAGCGGTAGAAGGACATCCCCCGCATGGCGCGGTTGCACAGCTGCGCCATCAGCAGCGAGAGCACGACCGCCAGCGGGATCGCCAGCAGCGCATAGATCGTCGTGACGCGCAGCGAGTGCCAGAAGACGTCGTCCTGCACCAGGCGAGCGAAGTTCTCCAGGCCCACGAAGCGGAAGCGTCCCGCCAGGGAGACGTCGCCGAAGCTCAGCAGCACTCCGTACAGCGCCGGAAGGATGCGGAAGGCCAGGAAGAACGCCACGTACGGGAAGATGAATGCATAGGCGACGAGCGCGCCGCGGGAAGTGGCGAGCTCCTTCCAGGTCACGGTGCGGCCGACGACCGGGGGACGCCCGGTCCCGTCGGCCGCGACGCCCCCGTCGCCGGGCCCGCCGGCGCCGCCGGCGGCGTCGGGGGGGGCGGGGGCCACGGAGGTGGACATGCCGCTCCTTACTGAACTGTGTGGACTGCGCGGCGCCGGGCACGACGTGCTCACGTGCCCGGCGCGCGGTGCGGGTCGGGTCAGCCGCGCTCGAGCAGCTCGTTGACTGCGGTCTCCATGGTGTTCAGAGCCGCCTGCGGGTCCTCCCCCTGCAGCAGCACGGCCTGGATCTCGGGCTTCATCACGTCGATGATCTCCCGAGCTTGGGGATGGATGATGCCGGAGTTGACCACGTCGAGGTACTGCTCGAACTCGGCGACCTGTTCGTCGTCGTCATGGATGCCGGTGACGTCGGTGCGCGGCGAGTAGTACGTGAACTCCGAGCACACGAACTCGATGAAGTCCGGCTCGGTGAGATGGTGAACCCACGCAGCCGCCGCCTCCGGCGCCTCGGTGGTGTTGAAGACCGACAGAGCGCCGACGGAGCCGATGGCGACCTGCTCCTTCTTGGCCATCGGCGGCAGCACGGTCAGCGGGTCCTTGAGGATCTCGCGCACCTGGCCGATGTTGGAGCCGAGGCTGTACGCCACCTTCCCCTGCGCCAGGTCGGTCTGCTCGAAGGGCAGCATCACGCTGATCGGCTCCTTCGGGGCCCAGCCGTTGTCCACGATCTCCTTGATGAACTCGAGCGCCTCGAGCCCCTCCGCGCTGTTGAACGCCGCGGCGCTCATGTCCTCGGTGAGCACCGTTCCGCCGGCCTGCCACAGATACATGTAGTAGTTGTGGTTCAGCGTGGCCTCGCCGTTGTACTCCAGCAGGAAGTAGCCCTTCTCCTTCGCGGCTTCGCCGACGGCGCGCAGCTCGTCCCAGGTGGTGGGGCCCTCCATTCCGATCTCGTCGAGGATCTTCTGGTTGGCGAAGGTCTGCGAGGCCTGCATGAGGACCGGGGCCGAGAACAGGGTGTCCTCGAAGGTCATCGCCTCGAGCGACGCGGGGACGAAGGCGCTGCCCCAGTCCTCGCGCAGGTCGTCGAGGCTGACCAGGAGGTCCTCCACGGCGAAGCGGGGCACGAAGTCGGGGTTGAAGTAGACGACGTCCGGAGCATTGCCGCCGCTGATGGCTGCGGTCAGCTGCTCCTCGCGGTTGGCCCAGGGCTGCTGGACGATCTCGACCTCGACGTTGGGGTACTTCTCCTTGAACGACTCGACGAACGAGGCATAGGACTCGGCGCTCGCATCGTCGCTAAGCGGGTAGATCCACATGACGATCGAGCCGCTGAGCTCCTCGGAGCTCTCCGGTGGCGCCTCGGCGGTGTCGCCGCCACCGCCGCAGGCGGCGAGCCCGAGCGCGGTGGTGGCGGCGGCACCGGCACCGAGGGCGCTGCGGCGCGTGATTCTGTCGACCATGTCTCCTCCTTGAAACAGGTGGGTCGCCGACGGGGTCGGCGGGGGTCCCGGATCGTGCGTCCAATGGCGGTCGTCGCCTGGTGGACAGTGCTGCGGGCAGCGCTGTCGAACCGCGGCGGCAAACGATTTCTATACGCTAGCCCGGGATGTGATCCAGGTCAACATATTGGTGAGAACGAGACGGTCAGGCGCTGCCCGAGCCCGCCGAAAGGCCGAGCCCACCGGCGCGCCACGCCACCCGCCCGTTCCGCACGGTGACTGATTCCGGGCGCCTCGACGCCAGCTCAGCGTTGGCCCCCGGCGCGAACTGCCGACTGTTGCACTCCACCCCGGGCCAGGAGACCGGCAGCACGGCGGCGAGGCCGAGTGAGTGCTCGAGGGCGTGGTCGACCGCAGTGAGGTCCTGGATCGCGATCCGGATCCCGGCGGCGCTCGCGAGAGCCTGGGTGATCATCGCGCGACTCTGACCCTTGGCCGCCTTGATCACGACGCCGGACCAGCCCTGGTCCGCGAGCACGGACAGCTGCGAGAGCCTGCTGTATCCCTCGTCGAGCAGCACCGGGGCCCGGGCCGCGATCCGGCGCAGCTCCGCCGGCCCCGGCTCTTCGTCCCGAGGGACCGGCTGTTCCAAATAATCGATCATGGCCAGCAGGTCCGGGTCCTCTCGCGCCAGGTTGTCGAGCAGCTCGGCGAGCGCGGGAAGTGCGTAGGACTCGTTGGGGTCGAGAGACAACCGCAGATCCGGGCGCAGCGGGGCGGCGATGCGGCGCGCAGCGCGCAGTCGCTCGAGATCAGCCGGGACCTCGCCCGAGAGCTTGAGCTTCAGATGGTGCACTCCCTCTGCACGGATCCAGTCCTCGAGGTCGCGCACACCGGGGGCCGCGTCGGCCGCAGTGAGCGGGTCGCCGACACCGAGCGCGTGCTGGACCGGCAGCAGACGACGGGGTGGACGCAGGGTGCCCGCAGGATACAGAGCCCTGCCGTGCTCCCCGTAGCGGCCGAGGTCCTCCCGCAGGTGCGTCGCGGTGTACATCGAGGCCAGCGGGAGCCCGGCGGCCCGGGACCACGCATCGTGGAGGGCGTTGTCCACCGGCCCGAGAGCGATCAGCCCTGCCAGGCGGGGGATACTCTCGACCCCGGCGCTCCGCGCCGCCCTCTCCAGCACGGCGTCGAGCTGCTCGTACAGCGGCCGCCAGAGCACGAAGGGGTCACCGGTCTCGGGTCCTGCGGCCAGCGCGGCGAGCTGTCGCACAAGCTCGCGCATCACCCGGTCCCGCGTGTCCAGGTCTAGGCCGGAGGACGGCCAGGACCAGGGGACGGAGAGGATCCCCGCTCCGATCCCATCCACGGCTCCCCCGTCCCGTGCGACGACCCCCAGGTGCACGGTCACCGCAGTGAGATGGGTGAGAGGGCGGCCACTGATCACGAACGGGGGTTCGAGGGCGACGTCCCGGAAGCGGACCTGCGCGCTCCGCACCCGGATGTCGCTCGGTCGCCCCGCCTGCGCGTCGGCGTACATGACCCCTCCTCCGGTGGCACCTCGGCCCGGCTCAGCGCGAGCGGGCGGGTCCGGTCGACTGCCGCACCACCAGCTCGACGCCGAGGCGACGCTCGATGGTGGTCCCGCTCTCGTCGTCCGCCGCGCCCGGGCGCAACGCGAGGTCGAGGGCCCCCATGCCCATCTCCCGCAGAGGCAGTCGCACGGTCGTGAGCGAGGGTGAGAGGTCACGGGCGACCGCGATGTCGTTGAAGCCGGCGACGGAGACGTCCTCCGGCACGCTGCGGCCGTGGTCCCGCAGCTGCGCGAGCGCTCCCATGGCCATCTGGTCGGCAGTGCCGATCAGGGCGGTGATGCCGGGGTGGTCCCTCAGCAGCTCGCCGGCGGCATGGTAGCCCTCGTCCCGGTTCGGTGGGCCGTGGTGGACGATGAGCCGCGCTCCGACCTCGTCGAACGCCTCCTTCAGACCTTCGAAGCGTTCTCGACTGGAGATCAGCGCCTCGGGCCCGGAGATCAGGGCTACCTCGCGATGACCGAGCCCCGCGAGGTGGCGGCCGAGGAGACGCCCGCCTCCAACGTTGTCGACCAGCACGCGGTCCATCTCGACCACCTGTGTGCCGATGCCGACCACGTGCCCGCCTGCGGCACGGAAGGACGCCACCCGGGTGGCGATCCCCTGCCTGTACTCCTCGTCACTGAGCCCGGAGCCGGCGATGATCACCGAGTGCGCGCGATGGGACTGCAGCATCCGGAAGTAGCCGAGCTCGCGTTCCGGATCACGCTCGGTGTGACAGATGGTGACCAGTA
>JAKDNE010000507.1 GCA_030451965.1 Brachybacterium sp.
CCGTGAATCCGCGGCGGCGCTGGGGCGCGACGGCGCCGAGGTCGAGGTGACCACGGTGGAGCTGCGCGAGTACGCCCACGACATCACCGACGCCCTGCTGACCCGCTTCCCCAGCGAGCGCCTGGCGATGGTCATCGAGCAGATCCGCGCCGCGGATGCGGTCATCGCGGTCACCCCGGTCTTCAACATCGGCCCCTCGGGCCTGTTCACGATGTTCTTCGATGCGGTGGACAGGGAGCTGTGGCGGAATAAGCCGCTGCTGCTGGGCGCGACCGCCGGCACCGCCCGGCACTCGCTCGCGATCGACTACGCGATCCGCCCGCTGTTCGGCTATCTCAGATCCGCGGTGGTGCCGACCGCGGTCTTCGCGGCCTCCTCCGATCTCGGCGCTGACACCGAGGGCCAGGCCGACGGGACACCACTGATCACCAGGGTGCGCCGGGCGGCCGCGGAGCTGGCGGTGATGCTCCGGGCCGCGCTCGTCGACGCCCCGGAGACCGGCGCCTGCGCGGAGAGCTCCGGGGGATCGGGCACCACACCCGCTCCCGCAGCGGGCCTGGATGCGGAGTTCGCCGACTTCGTGCCGATGGGGACGCTGCTGGGCCGCGACTGAGCACCCGGCGAGCGCTCGCCGCTCGCCCACGGCGCATGCACGACGGCCCGGGACCTCCCGGTCCCGGACCGCTGCTCAGGCTCAGACGGCCTGGAGGCTCTCCCGCCACTGCTCATGCAGCGCGGTCAGCTCGGCGACGACCTCCGGATGCTGCGCGGAGACATCGGCTGCCGCGGATTCGCTGCCCGGCTGCGGATCCGGGCCCATCGGCACCAGGGTGAGGCCCTGGCCGATGTCGGTGTGCTCGACGGCGAGCAGGTGGTCGCGGTGCCCGGTGGTGGGGTCCACGCCGCGCAGCTTCCACTCCGGGGTGCGCACCGCCCACTGGAACCCGGTGTCGAAGTGCAGCGCCTCGTGGCCGGGGCTGCGCTCCTCCCAGACCGGCCGCAGGTCCGCGCCGTCGATCGGGTGGGACGGCGGCACCTCGGCGCCGGCGGCCGCGGCGAAGGTGGGCAGCAGGTCCATCGCCGTCACCAGCGCCGCGGACCGTGCGCCGCTCGGGACGGTGCCGGGCTGCGAGAGGATCATCGGCACTCGCACCCCGCCCTCGAACAGGCTGTACTTGGTGCCCTCCAGCGGCGCGTTGTTCCCGAAGTTGCAGGTGGAGCCGCCGTTGTCGGTGAGGTAGACGACCAGGGTGCGCTCCCGGCGCCCGGTGGCCTCGAGGTGGTCGAGCATCCGACCGATCTCCCGGTCCATGATCTCGAGCTGGGCGAGGTAGAACGCGCGGCCGTTCTCGAGCCGCGGCGAGATCGCACCGTCGTACCAGTCGATGTAGTCCATGGCCGCGGGATCGAAGTCGTCATGCCGGGGCAGGGCGCGGGCCGCGAGCTCGTCCTCCGGCAGCTGCCAGGCGAAGTTGTGCACGGCGTTGAACGCGACCATGCAGAAGAACGGGTCCTGCGCCTCGTCGGCGCCCTCGCCCTCGCCCATGAAGTCGAGCGCGCGGTCGGTGAACTCGACGGTCAGGTGC
>JAKDNE010000508.1 GCA_030451965.1 Brachybacterium sp.
TCGGTGCTGCTGATGGCGGTGCTGGCCACCGGTCTGCTCGGCACCCGGGTCGGCCTCTCGCAGGATGAGCAGTTCGCCTCGGCCAACGAGTCCTCCACCGGCTTCGCCGCGATGGCGGAGCACTACGGCGCCGGGGAGAGCGCCCCGCATCAGATCGTCGTGCGCGAAGCCTCCGCGGACGCCGCGGTCGAGACCGCCGAGTCGGTGCCCGGCATCGATCGCGCCTCCGTCTCCGGCACCACACCGGACGGCTGGGCCGTGCTCTCCGCCGTCGGCACCGCTCAGCCCGAATCCCCGGAGGCGTTCGAGGAGGCCGAGGGGCTGCGCACGTCCCTGCACTCCCTGGCGGGGGCCGATGCCCTGGTGGGCGGCACGACCGCGAGCGCCCTGGATGTGCGCGCCGATTCCACCCGCGACCTGCTGGTGGTGGCGCCGATGATCCTCGGTGTGGTGCTGGTCGTGCTGATCCTGCTGCTGCGGGCAGTCGTCGCGCCGCTGGTGCTGCTGACCGTGAACGTCGCCAGCTCGGTCGCCGCGATCGGGCTGGGGCTGTGGGCCGGCCGGCTGCTGCTGGACATCCCCGCACTGGATGTGACGGTCCCGCTGCTGGCCTTCCTGTTCCTGGTCGCGCTCGGCGTGGACTACACGATCTTCCTGGTCCACCGCGCCCGCCACGAGGCTGCGACGCACGGCACCGCCCAGGGCATGGTGCGGGCCGTCGGCTCCACCGGTGTGGTCATCACCAGCGCAGGCGTGGTGCTCGCCGCGGTGTTCGCGGCGCTGGGGGTGCTGCCCCTGGTGGTGCTCGGCCAGCTCGGCCTGATCGTGGGCCTGGGCGTGCTGCTGGACACGCTGGTGGTGCGCACCGTCCTGGTGCCGGCGCTGTTCGCGCTGATCGGGGATCGCATGTGGTGGCCGTCCCGCCCGGCGCGGCACTGAGACGCTCGCCCCGAGGACGATCGGGCGCAGTGGCGGAGTGATCTCTCCGCCACTCCGCCCGATCGAATTTTGCCGACAGGAGTCGAAAAGCTAGCCTGGCCTGCGTCCCCTCCCTCACAGAGAGCACTCCATGACGCCCCGACGCCTGATTCTCGCCCCGCCCGCCGCTCTCGCCCGCCGCGGCGTGCTGCTCGCCGGACCTGCCCTGCTGCTCGCCGGCTGTGGTCTGCTCCCGACCGGCGGCGCAGACGAGAGCTCACCGGACACCGGCGCCGGTGACGCGGAGGGCGGCGCGGGAGACGCAGAGGTCGGCTCCGAGGAGCCCGCCGCCGACCCGGCGACCTCCGCCACCCTCGACCTCACCACCGTCGAGGTGACCGACGAGGTCGTCGCCGGTGGGCTGATGCAGCGCCTGGAGGGCTCCGCGACGCTCATCCAGCCCTACGCCCAGGTCACCGTGACGGCCACGACTCTGCTCGACAGCCTCACCGCCGAGCAGTTCACCGCTCTGACCGGCGAGGAGGCGCCCCTGCCCGACGGCGCCGACCCCTTCGGAGACGAGTCGCCCGCCACCACCCTGCTGCCCGGCGAGCTGAAGAAGTTCCTGCTCACGTCCTGGGAGTCGACCGACCCGGACTGGGCTCCC
>JAKDNE010000509.1 GCA_030451965.1 Brachybacterium sp.
TGGCGTCCTTGCCTCTCAGAAGTGGGTGGGGCGGTACGAGCTCAGTCGGCCTTGCCGAAGACGGGGTTGTGGACCTCGCCGAGGTTGATGTGCACGGCCTGCTGGTCGGTGTAGAAGTCGATCGAGCGGTAGCCGCCCTCGTGACCGAGCCCGGAGGCCTTCACCCCGCCGAAGGGGGTGCGCAGGTCGCGCACGTTGTTGGAGTTCAGCCAGACCATGCCGGCCTCGACGTTCTGCGCGAAGTTGTGCGAGCGCTTGAGGTCGTTGGTCCAGATGTAGGCGGCGAGCCCGTACTTGGTGTTGTTGGCCAGCTCGAGCGCCTCCTCGTCGGTGTCGAAGGGGGTGATCGCCACGACCGGGCCGAAGATCTCCTCCTGGAAGATCCGGGCATCCGGGGAGACGTCGGCGAAGACCGTGGGCCGCACGAAGTTGCCCTCGGGGAACTCCTCGGGGCGACCGCCGCCGGCGGTCAGGCGCGCCTCCTGCTTCCCGATCTCGACGTAGCTCATGACCTTCTCGTAGTGCTCGGGGTGCACGATCGCGCCCACCTCGGTGGCGGGGTCCTCGGGCAGGCCCACCTTCACGCGGTCGGCCTGGGCGGAGTAGCGCTCGACGAACTCGTCGTAGATGCTGCGCTCGACGAGGATCCGCGAGCCGGCGGTGCAGCGCTCCCCGTTCAGGGAGAAGACGCCGAAGACGGTCGCGTCGATCGCGGTGTCCAGGTCCGCATCGGCGAAGACGATGGCCGGGGACTT
Organism: Brachybacterium sp.; assembly: GCA_030451965.1. GTDB lineage: Bacteria > Actinomycetota > Actinomycetes > Actinomycetales > Dermabacteraceae > Brachybacterium. Next base: position 756 of record JAKDNE010000509.1, read on the forward strand.
GCCGCCCAGCTCCATCGAGAGGCCCTTCAGCCAGGGCGCGGCGTTGGCGAAGATCAGCTTCCCGGTGCCGGACTCGCCGGTGAAGGAGATCAGCGGGACGTCGGGATGCTTGACCAGCGAGTCACCGGCGAAGCCCTCCTCGCCGAAGCCGTGGACGATGTTGACCACGCCCGCCGGGACCCCGGCCTCCTCGAAGATGCCGGGCCACAGCGAGGCCGACAGCGGCGTGAACTCCGCGGGCTTGAGCACCAGGGTGTTGCCGGTGGCGAGCGCGGGCGCCAGCTTCCAGGACTCGAGCATGAACGGGGTGTTCCACGGCGTGATCAGGCCCGCGACGCCGATCGGCTTGCGGTTGACGTAGTTGGCCTGCCGGCCGGGCACCTTGAAGGCGTCGTCGTGCTGGGCCACGATCAGGTCCGCGAAGAAGCGGAAGTTCTCGGCGGCGCGACGGGCCTGCCCGAGGGCCTGGGTGATCGGCAGCCCGGTGTCGAAGCACTCCATCGCAGCGAGCTCCTCGCCGCGGGACTCGACGACGTCGGCGATCCGGTTCAGGATCCGGGAGCGCTCGCGGGGCAGCAGGTGCGGCCAGGGACCGTTCTCGAAGGCGTCCTTCGCGGCGGCGACGGCGGCGTCGATGTCGGCGACCTTGCCGGAGGCCGCCTGGAGGTAGGGCTGGTTGGAGACCGGGTCGAGCACGTCGAAGGTGTCGCCGTCGAGGGAGTCGACGTGCTCACCGCCGATGAAGTGCTGGATCGTCGAGGGCAGGTTCGCGGGCTTGGTGGCGGCGGGGATGGCCATGATGCTCCTTGCGCGGTGGGTGGGGTCTGGAT
>JAKDNE010000510.1 GCA_030451965.1 Brachybacterium sp.
GCGAGCGCGCGCAGCACGCCCTCGGTGCTCTCCCAGTCCATGCACTTATCGGTCACGGATTGCCCGCGCACCAGCCCGGCAGGTCCCGCGTCGACGTCCAGGCTCTGCGCACCGGCGACCAGGTTGCTCTCGAGCATCACCCCGGCGACCGCCGCGCCGTCGGCCGCGATCTGCTCGCCGAGCAGGGTGGCGACCTCGGCCTGGCGCACGTGGTCCTTGCCGGAGTTGCCGTGGCTGGCGTCGATGATCAGGCGCTGCGGGAGGCCGCTGGCCGACAGGCGCTCAGTGGCTGCACCCACCGGGCCGGGGCCCCAGTTCGGCCCGTCGGCCCCGCCGCGCAGGATGAGGTGGGTGTCGGGGTTCCCGGTGGTGGAGACGAGGTTCGCCAGCCCGTCGGCCCCGATCCCGAGGAAGGACTGCGGGGCGGAGGCCGCGGCGACCGCGTCCAGCGCACTCTGGATCCCGCCGTCGGTGCCGTTCTTGAAACCGATCGGCATCGACAGGCCGGAGGCGAGCTGGCGGTGGATCTGGCTCTCGGTGGTGCGGGCCCCGATCGCGCCCCAGCTGATGAGGTCCGCGATGTACTGCGGGCTGATCGGTTCGAGGAACTCGGTCGCGGTGGGCAGGCCGAGTGCGGTGACCTCGCGCAGGAAGCTGCGGGCACGGCGCAGACCGGTGGCGATGTCGTGGCTGCCGTTCAGGTGCGGGTCGTTGATCAGGCCCTTCCAGCCGACGGTGGTGCGGGGCTTCTCGAAGTAGGTGCGCATCACCAGCAGCAGCTCCTCCCCCAGCTCGTCCCCGATCGCGGCGAGGCGGCGCGCGTAGTCCAGACCGGCCTCGGGGTCATGGATCGAGCAGGGGCCGACGACGACGAGCAGCCGGTCGTCGCTGCCCTCGAGCACGGCGCGCACCTGTTCGCGGTGCTGGGCGACCTGCTCGGCGGCGGCCGGGTCGAGCGGGAGCGCGGCGAGCAGCTCGGCCGGGGTGGGCAGCGGGGTGAAGCTCGCGATGTGACGGTCGGCAGCGCGGGCGGGGGCGAGAGTGGTCATGGGTCCTGTCCTGTGGTGAGGGCGGACCCGATGCTCAGAGCCCGCCGGGAATGGCGAAGGGCAGAGCATCTGCTCTGCCCTTGTCGGCTCTGGAAGGTTCGGGACGCTATACGGTCGCCGGCCCCTCCGGAGCCGACTTCGCATAGGTAAACCAACGGTTCTGCATGCGGTGAGAGTACACGCTGGGCCGCCGGGCGCAAGCGCGGTCCGGGAGGCGAGCGGCCCGTCTGCGCCATGGCATTCACCGGGGAGCGGGCCTACGGTGGAGGGAGGTCCGCCGACAGACCCCGCCGGCGGCTGCTCTTCGAGGAGGATCGCGTCATGCCCAGCACCGTCGCCCAGAAGCTCATCGCCGCTCATCTCGTGGAGGGGACGCCCGAGCCCGGCGCCGAGATCGGCCTGCGAGTGGACCAGACCCTCACCCAGGACGCCACCGGCACCATGGTGATGCTCGAGCTGGAGGCGATGGGCCTGGACCGGATCCGCACCGAGCTGTCGGTGCAGTACGTCGACCACAACCTGCTGCAGACCGACGA
>JAKDNE010000511.1 GCA_030451965.1 Brachybacterium sp.
TGCCCAAGGCAGAGATCGAGGGCGAGATGGGCGACTCCCACGTCGGCCTGCAGGCGCGCCTCATGTCCCAGGCGCTGCGCAAGCTCGCCGGTGCACTCTCCGCCTCGGGCACCACCGCGATCTTCATCAACCAGCTGCGCGAGAAGATCGGTGTGTTCTTCGGCAGCCCCGAGACCACCACCGGCGGCAAGGCGCTGAAGTTCTACGCCTCCGTGCGCATGGACATCCGCCGCATCGAGACGCTGAAGTCCGGCACCGACTCCGTCGGCAACCGCACCCGCGTCAAGGTCGTCAAGAACAAGATGGCTCCGCCCTTCAAGCAGGCCGAGTTCGACATCCTCTACGGCGAGGGCATCTCCCGTGAAGGCGGCCTGCTGGATCTCGGCGTCGAGCACGGCGTGGTCCGCAAGTCCGGGGCCTGGTTCACCTACGAGGGGGACCAGCTGGGACAGGGCAAGGAGAATTCCCGCCAGTTCCTCAAGGACAACCCGGATCTGGCCGCCGAGATCGAGGAGAAGATCCTGCGCACCCTGGGTGTGGGCAAGTACGCGGCCGAGCCGGAGGCCCCGGAGGCTCCGAAGGCCGCGGCGCCCCTCGGCGAGGACGAGTTCCTCGACGAGGACGTCCCCGTCACCATCTGAGTGATGTCCCCGTCCCACCCCGCGGGCGCCCCGCCGCCGGGGGGGCCGGGGGGGGGGGCGGCCGCCGCCGTGACGCGACCGCCGGCAGGCGCTGCTGGGCCTGAAGAGCTCCGCGGCCGCCTCGCCGAACGCACCCGGAAGATCCTCGAGACCCCCCGGACGGTCCCTGATCCGGAGCGCGCCGCACGGGAGAAGGCCGTCGTCCATGAGTGCCGATACCTGATGCGGCTGCTCGCCTCCCGCCGACGCTCGTTCGGGGAGATGCAGGAGCGGCTGAGGCGGCGTGAGGTGCCCGGTGCGATCGCCCACGAGGCGATGGCCCGCATCGACAGGGCCGGCCTGGTCGATGATGAGACGTTCGCTCATGAGTGGGTGCAGCAGCGTCGGCAGCTGCGGTCGCTCGGCGACCAGGCGCTGCGTCGGGAGCTCGAGGCGAAGCGGGTCGACGCGCAGTGGATCGACGCCGCACTGGACTGTGATGACACGGACGAGGAGCAGCGCTGTCGGGAGCTGGTCCGCTCCCGGATCGGACACCGTGACCGGGAGCAGCTCCGCAGCGAGCGGGACGGCGCCCACCGGCGCCGGCTCTCGCGGCGCCTGGACGCGCTGCTGACCCGCAAGGGCTACCCGGGCTCGCTCGCCGTCCAGGTGATCTCCGGCGAACTGCGCTGCGCCGCAGAGGTGCCGGAGGGCTGCGCGCCGTAAGCTCGAGGGCACTATGTCCTTCAGCTCGCTCGCCCCGCCCCCGGCACCGGAATCCCGCATCGACGGCGCCGCCCTCCAGCCCCGCGGCACCTACCAGGTGCGCACCTTCGGCTGCCAGATGAACGTCCACGACTCCGAGCGCCTCACCGGCATGCTCGAGGACTCCGGCTACGTCGCCGCCTCGGGCGGGGCGCGTCGCGGCGAGGTCGACGTCATCGTGTTCAACACCTTTGCCGTGC
>JAKDNE010000120.1 GCA_030451965.1 Brachybacterium sp.
GCTCCTGCGGGGTGGGGGTGCGTGGTTCAGAGGGCGAGCAGCCCGAAGGCGGCGAGCGCCAGGGTGAGCAGCCCGAGGCCGACGGGCACATAGGCCCAGGGGCTGCGGGAGCGCTCGGCCGGCGAGCGGCGGTGGAGCACCAGCGTGGAGAGACCGACGCCGATGGAGAGCACGATCGTGCCGATCGCCAGCACCGGCGAGAGGATCACCAGCACTGTGGCGCCGACCTGGAACATCACGGTGCCCGCCACGTCGAGCAGGCGCATCAGCACGGTGGAGCGGGCGCCGACCCGGTGCGCCAGCATCGTGGAGATCGCCTCCTCGGACCATTCGCCGGGACGGGCGATCCGCTGCCGCGTGGTGATGGTCTGGGCGGTCGCGAGCAGCAGCCACACCAGCGCGCAGCCGGCGCCGACCCAGATGCCGAGGTCCGGGCGGAGATCAGCGGGCCACAGCAGGATCGCCAGCAGCACCGCCGCGACCCGCAGCAGCTCCTCGACGACGCTGCGCACGGCCAGCAGGCCGGGGTTCACGGCCAGCTGGGTGCGGGTGCGGGCCACGAACAGGCTGGTGGCCATCAGCGAGACCAGCTGCGCGGCGCCGAGCCCGATGCCCAGCAGCAGCGGGACCGGTGTCAGAGGGGCGAAGGGCAGGATCGCCAGCAGCAGGATGACAGCCAGCACGGGGATCAGCAGTGCCTGGATCGATAGGCCCTTGACGAGGTCCCGGACGAGATCCGCGCCGGTGGGCGGGTGGTCGTGGCCGGTGTGGTCGTGGGGGTCGTCGCAGTGCGGTGCGGAGGCCGCGGGGGTGTCGGTCATGGAGCTCCTTCTGGGTCCTCACCAGGGTACCGGGACCGGACTGGGCACAGTCCGCCGCCACCGGTATGGAACCATGGTCGCGTGACGACGGATGCGATGAACACCAGGGGAGAGGGCCTGTCTCCGGCTCAGCGCCAGCGTGCCATCGGCGCCGTCGTGGCAGCAGCGGCCGGGGATGCGCTCGGCGCACCCTACGAGTTCCAGCCGCCGATGCCCGACTCCGAGGACATCGACATGATCGGGGGCGGGGTCCTCGACTGGCAGGTGGGGGAGTGGACCGACGACACCGCGATGGCGATCGTGGTGCTGGAGGCGTCCCTCGCCGCCTCTGATGGCCATGACCTGCGAGTCGAGACCGCGCAGAACCACATCGCCCGCGAGTGGTACTCGTGGTCGCTGGGCACCCCGGACATCGGCACGCTCACCTCGCAGGTGGTCCGCACCGCAGCGGATCTGGCCCGCGAGGACGGCCACTATGCGCCGCGGGCGAAGGACTTCCGGATCGCTGCGGCCACCGCGCACGAGCAGCTCCCGGCCTCTGCGGGGAACGGATCGCTGATGCGGGCGCACGTGACCGTGCTGCCCTATCTGCTCTCCTGTGAGGAGGACGCGGTCGAGGCGATGACTGCAGTGTGTCGCTTGACACACGTGCATCCGGACACGATCGAGGCGAACATCCTGTGGGGACTGGCGGTGCGCCACGCGATCCTCACCGGCGAGATCGATGTGCGGGTGGGGCTCGGACAGCTCCCCGCCGACCGGCGTGCGGTGTGGCTCGAACGGATCGAGGAGGCGGAGCTCTCGACGCCGGTGATGTTCCGCCGCAACGGCTGGGTGGTCGGTGCCTTCCAGGCCGCCTGGGCGGCGATCGCCGGTGTCAGCCCGATCCCGGAGGGCAAGTTCGCTCAGCGCGACGCGCTCGGCACGGCGCTCCGGTCCGCGGTGCGCGCCGGCTACGACACCGACACGGTCGCGTGCATCACCGGTGCGCTGATGGGGGCGGCGCTCGGCCCCAAGGCGGTGCTGCCGGAATGGCGGCGGATGCTCTTCGGCTGGCCGAGCTACGAGGTCGATGAGCTCTACGGGCTGGTGGAACGCGTGATCGCACCGATGGTCCGCGATGGCGGCGAGGAAGGCCGCACATGAGGCGGCAGCCCTGGGAGCTGCGGATCCTCAGCTGGAACCTCTGGGAGCTGCGCGGCGACCTGGCTGCGCTGATCGAGGCCGTCGAGGATCTGCAGCCCGACCTGCTGCTGATCCAGGAGGCGCCGCGCTTCGTGCTGCCGACGGCCCGGCTGCGGTGGTTCGCCCGCCGCGTCGGCCGCCAGGTGCTGCTCGGCGGCGCCGGCGGTCGCGGCCTGGCGGTCCTCGCCACCGACGAGGTCGCAGCCCAGGTGATCCGCCGTGGTGCGCATCCCGTGGACCAGACGGTGTCGGACCTGAACTCGACCTATCCGCGAGGGGTCGCCGCGGTGCGGCTCTCGATCCCCGGTGGCGGCGCCGTGGTGGTCGCCTCGACGCATCTGGCGCTGCAGGAGCAGAACCGGCTGCGGCACGCGGGGCACCTGGCCGCACTGGTGCGCGGTGCCGGGGCGCCGGTCATCGTCGGCGGAGACCTCAACGAGACGGCCGACGGTGCGGCCCGCCGCCACCTCGCGCCGCTGCTGAGCGATCCCGCAGCTGTGTCGGAGCACACCTTCCCGGCCGCGTCACCGAGCCGCCGCATCGACGCGGTCCTGGTCACGGAGCAGGTCAGGGTGCGGGACGCGCGCGCCGTGCACTCCACCCCGGCGGTGGAGGAGGCCCGGCTCTCCGGGGCTTCGGACCATCTGCCGACGCTGCTGGACGTCTCCGTCTGAGCGTCGGTCCGGGTCCGGGAGCGCGGGTCCTTCAGTCCCGGACGTGCAGCCCGGTGCGCAGACGCACCACGTCGTCCTGCCCGCCGACGTGGCGGATCGCGATGCCGCCCGGTGCCTCGTCGACGACGGTGAGCTGGGTGCGGTAGGAGTCCACGGCGCGCAGCACGGCCCGGGCGGTGCCGGGATGGTCGCGCTCGGCGATGCGGTGGTCGGTCCCGTCGCCGTCCGGGAGCACGCTGGCGATCTCGATCAGCGGGATCCCGGCGCGGGCGCTGGCCGCGACGGCGACGTGATGCGCCCGGACGTGGTCGGGGTGCCCGTACGTCCCTTCGTCGTCATAGCCGATGACGACGTCCGGCCGCACCGTCTGCAGGAGCGCGACGAGATCGTCGACGGCCTCCTTGAGCGGGCGGAGGGAGAAGCTGTCGGCTCCGGCGCTGTCCGAGGGGCCCGCGAGTCCTTCGCGCACCCACTGCATGCCGGAGTCCCGGTACCGGCGCGGCCCGGCGTCGGGGGAGAGGGCCGGGGCGGTGCCGAGCCAGTGCCGTTCTGCGATCCCCAGGGCGGCGGCCGCTGCGGCGATCTCGGCCTCGCGAACCTCCTCGAGGGGCCGGGACTCCGCGTCGTCGAGCGAGCCGGGCACGACCTCGCCCTCCTCCCCGCGGGTCGCGGTCACCAGCACCACGCGGGTCCCGGTCGCGGCCAGCGAAGCGAGCAGGGCACCGGTCGAGAGCGACTCGTCGTCCGGGTGGGCATGGACGGCGAGGACCGTCGCGGCGGTGTCGAGCAGCCGCCACGGGGCGGGGACCGGCAGTGGCGTCGGCGCGGTGGAGTGCGAGTCCGGCGTGCTCATGAGGCGGCTCCCGGTGAACGTCGGTGCGGGGTGGTGGGGCGCTCGACGATGGTGGCGTACAGCCCGGCGAGGGACTCCGCGGCGGCATCCCAGGTGCGGGTCGCGGCGAACTCCCGAGCGGAGCGCACCGCAGTGCGGTAGCGGTCCGCGTCACCGAGCAGGGACTGCAGCGCCTCGGCCCAGACGTCGGGGTCACGGCTCTCGAGCACGAGCCCCTCGGGGCCGACGGCTTCCTGCACCCCGCCCGCGCAGTGCCAGGCGAGCACCGGGGTGCCGCTGGCCTGGGCTTCCAGGGCGACCAATCCGAAGGTCTCGGACCAGCTGGTCAGCAGCAGCGCGCCCGCGCAGCGCATCGCCTCGGCCAGTTCGTCGCGGCCCAGGGAGCCGACGAATTCCACCCGGTCCGCCACCCCGAGCTCGTGCGCCAGGGCCCGCAGCTCCCCGAGGTACTCCGCGAAGTCCTCGGAGATGCCGCCGGCGAGCACGAGGCGGGCCCCGAGCGCCGGATCCAGGCGGGCGAGGACCTCGAGGGCGAGATCGGGTCCCTTGAGCGGCTGCAGCCGAGCCGTGAACAGCACTGTGGGGCGGATACGTCGGTCCTCGATGTCGGGGCAGGGGCAGAAGCGTTCGACGTCCACGCCGGGACGGACCACGCTCAGCCGGGAGCCCGGGACCCCGTACCGCTCGCCGACGGTGCGGGCCTCTGCCTCGGACACCGCGACCACCAGGTCGGAGCCGGTGGCCGCGAACTGTTCGCCCGGGATGCGGCCGTGGGACTCTGCGGGCTCCCCGGCATCGAGCGAACCGGCGTCCTCCGGGGCCGCCACCGAGTGGAAGGACTGCAGGTGCGGGATGCCGAGCTCGCGTGCGACGGGGAGGGCGGCGACCCCGCTGAACCAGTGATGGGAGTGGATGAGGTCCCAGCCCTCGGCCTGAACCTCAGCGGCGAGCACCGTGTGCAGTGCGGTGCGGAACGGTGCGATCGTCTGTTCCATCGCACTCTTGGCCAGCGGCGCTGCGGGGCCGGCGTCGAGATGATGCAGCCGTACCCCGGGGGTGATCTCGACGATGTCCGGGGCTGTGGGATCGCTGCGCCGGGTGAAGAGGTCGACGCTGTGCCCGAGGCGGGCGAGTGCGAGGGACTGCTCGAGCACGACCACGTTCATGCCGCCGGCATCGGCGCCACCCGGATCCTCGAGCGGGGAGGTGTGCAGGGAGACCGCGGCGATGCGCAGGGAGGGGGCCGACATGCCTGCCATCCTAGGCGGGAGGTGCGATCTCGGGTCGGGGCAGTGGAGGACCCGGACATTGTCCGGGCTCTCGGGACGGCGCAGTATGCCCTGGTGTTCGCCAGTGACGAAACTTGAGGCGTCCTGCGTCACGGGAAGTTGAAATGGGCATCTGCATGATAGAGCCTGAAACGCATGGAGACGGCGGAGAAAGTTGACTGGGCAGCGTTGAACGCCCATGCGGCGGGCCGTCCCGCTCGCCGCCTCGTGACCAAGGCGATCGCGGCGGTCGGTGGCGACCGCCAACCCGGGGTCGTGCTCGACCTCGGTGCCGGTGCCGGGGCCGACTCCCTGCAGTTCGCCCGACACGGCTGGACGGTGCACGCCTACGACAGCGATGACACCCTCGCCGCCCGTCTGGTGGAGAACGAGCGGATGACCGGCTCGGTCCAGTTCCACCACACCGATATCGCGGACGTCCCCGTCTTCCCCTCTGCTCAGATCGTGTACTCGACCTACACGCTGGGCCTGCTGGGTCCGACGGCACTGCCCGAGGTGTGGCGGAAGCTCGTGGCCTCGCTGCCGCGCGGCGGCGTGATGGCGGTGGATTTCTTCGGCACCAATGACTCCTGGGCGCAGCGTTCTGATGTGGCGACCCTGCCGCTCGAGGAGATCGACGCGATGTTCCACGACTTCCAGGTGATCGATCGCTCGGTGCGGGACGAGGACGGCCGCTTCCTGGCCGAGAAGAAGCACTGGCATGTCATCTCCACGCTCGCGCGCAAGCTCCGCTGACCGGTTCCGTCCGCTCGTTCAGTCGTTCCATGGGCCGATCCGCCCGATGCTCGTGCTGAGCACCCGATCGCGCCATCCGGCGGCCGACGACGTCATCGCCACTCGCAGCATCGCCTCCGACGCCAGTCGCCATCCCTGACCGGGCAGAGCACGGCGCGCGGCATACCGCCGCAGAGCACGGCTCACCACCGCCGGGGCCGCGTCCGGAGGGGTTCCCCGCCTCTGCTCACGCCCCCACTGCGTCCGCACCGCGAGGGCCAGGGACTGCGCATCCTGGAGGGCCGTGTTCGCACCGTGTCCGAGATTCGGTGCCATCGCATGCGCCGCATCGCCCAGCAGCACGGTGTTCTGCCGAACGGGCCATACCGGCCCCACCGTGTGGATGCCATGCACGAGCGTGCTGTGAGGGGTGGCCGCATCGAGGACTGCATCGATCGCAGAGCGATGCCCGCCCACCGTGCGCCGCAGATGAGCGAGATCCTGTTCCCGGGACCCGGTGCGGTGCTCAGGCACGCAGGCGAACCAGTTGGTGCCGATCCCAGCCAGGGGAGTGATGCCGAACAGCCAGCCCTGACCCCAGGTCTCCGAGATCTCCGGCGGGGCGAGCTTTGTGGTCCCGCGCAGCACGGTCACGCCATGTGAACGGGCGCTGGGCCGGCCGGGCCAGCCGGAACGGCGCACGAGGGAGTGGACGCCGTCGGCCCCGATCAGGAGGTCCACTCCTGCACGCAGGGGACGGATGTCCGTGATGCGCCGCCGGCTGGTCGTGACGGAACCAGGGAGGGCGTCCAGGAGGATCCGCACCAGCTCCGAGCGAGAGGTGAGCAGAGCATTGCCTGCTGGGACGGTGGCGAGGACCTGTCCGTCAGCGGCGCGCAGCGTGCCGAGCTCTGGTGCTGCCGAGATCGTCCGGACCTGTTCGAGGATTCCGAGGCGGGCGAGCACGGACTGCGCCGGGGGGAACAGTGCGAGCGCGGTCCCGACGGCGGGGGTTGCGAAGTGCTCGTCGATCAGCTCGACGCGGTGCTCGTCGGTGGCGAGCAGGATCGAGGCGGCGAGCCCGGACACGCCGGCACCAAGGATGCGGATCGTGAGGGGAACAGGCATGGTGCTTCTTCCACGAGGGGCACGGGATGCGCGGGGAATGATCGCCACGGCCGTGATGATCGACCCTATGTCGGCGGCGGATCCTGCGGAGGATCGGAGGTCGGTGCCGGGCCCGGTGGCGGCTCCGGCGGCGGCGGGCCGAGCATCGGGGGAGTCCAGGAGACGCCCTGCGCACCGTGCGGACTGGTCCAGAACCATGCGGTGGGCGGCGACGACGCAGTAGGTGATGATGATGGCGTGCTGGGCGTGCTGGGCGTGCTGGGCGTGCTGGGCGTGCTGGGCGTGCCCCCCGCGTCCGGCGTGCGCCGTGTGTCCGGCGTTCTCGGTGTGCCCGGCGTGATGTCGGATGGCCGGGCCGACACCGTTCTCGGTGCAGTCTCGCCGGTCAGGGGCACGAGCACCCACAGTCCGTGCTCCTTGAGCAGGTTGCAGCGCACGCACAGGCCTTGACCATTTCCGTAGCTGGTCGGCCCGCCTCGGTGGAAGGGGACGACGTGGTCGCTCTGGCGGATCCTCGCATTGCACCAGGGGGTGCGGCAGGTGGTGTCCCGCCAGCGGATCATGCGGGCCAGACCGGCGGGGAACGCTCGGGACCGCGACTCCATCGCGATCAGCTCTCCGGTGGCCGGGCTCGTGTAGAGGCGTCGGTAGAACGCGGAGACCAGTTCGTCCGGATGCTCGTCCTCATCAGGGCGCAGGTAGCCGGGAGGTCTGCCGCGCACGGAATCGCGGACGATGTGCGCCGGGATGACGCCGTACCCCTCGAGGTGGGCGCTCTCGGTGTCGTCGTCGCGACTCAGCAGTGCGGTGTCGGAGATGACGATGCCGACGTCGAGTCCTGGCTGCGGCCGCGGGCGGCGTGGTGCCTGCGGCGCCTCGTCCGAGGGCGCCGGATGTGCAGAGGTCCCACGGGCGAGCACGGCGTCGACCAGGAGGTCCGCCTCGAGGGCGGGGGTGGAGGTCTTCTCGCCGGAAGCGCGCAGAGATCCGGCGGCGGTATGCAGCGCCTGCATCATTCCGACGGCATCGATGCCGCGCAGGACGGCGGTCACCCGGGCCATCCCGTCCGCCAGCGGAGTCATGGTCACATGCCGCTCCCGCGCGGCACGCTCCGCACGATCCCGGGAGGTCTCGGGCTCCAGGTGCTGGACCATCTCCTCGACGTCCGAGCGCAGACGCTTGTGGCCTTTCCCCTGGAGGGTCTGCGGATCCTGCTGGATCAGCTCGTCGATCCGCCGGCAGGTCTCGGGCGAGGCCGTGGACAGTGCGCCCGCCACAGTGGAGGCCTGCTGCGCGGTGACGGCACCCTCCCACAGGGTGTCGACCGTGCCGGGCATGTGCTGGACGAGTCGCCGGGCGGAGGCGAGGGAGAAGGAGGACGCGGCCGGGGAGATGCGGCGGGCCAGCGCGATCTCGCTGTTGGCACCCTTGCCCTGCTGAGAGGTCGGGAGGCCGCGACGCGCGTCTGCACGACCGATGCGCCGCTCCGCGATGACCTGCCAGGTCGCGTCCATCGCGGAGAGCGAGGAGCGCAGCTGATCGATCCCGGAGAGGACGGCGAGCGCCTCCTCGGCGGACCCGGCGGCGGTATCGGGCAGGGGGTCGCGCACCGATCGGGTGCGGGTGAAGGCCAGGAGCGTGGCGCTGAGGACCTGCGCGAGCACCACGCGCGCCGCCGGGCTCGCCTCGACCTCGATCAGGGTGGACGCCGCGGAGGCCAGGACGTCCACCGAGGACGAGGTGCCGCCCCGGTGAGGTGAATCCTCACCGGGGCGGTCCCCGTCGCAGCTTGATGTCGTCGACTCCATACCCGTAATCGTAGGCATGTTCGATAGTGCCGACCACCCCATGACTGGATTTGTGGATAACGTTCGAAGCGATCCCTGAATGTGGACAGAGGTGCTTGGTGGAGGAGCGGTCGAGTCGTTGGCCAGAGAGTTTCGCGGCTCATCGCATTTGAGGGTGTAGGTGGGGTCTGAATCCGCCGGCTTCGAGGAGGCTGCGGGCG
>JAKDNE010000512.1 GCA_030451965.1 Brachybacterium sp.
TGCTGGCAGGCGAGGTCGTCAACCGCATCACCGTGAGCCAGGACGTCGCCGAACCCGCCCGCCTCGCCCTGGAGCGGATGCTCGGCGCGAAGCCCGCGCCGGCGCGTACCAGCACGGAGCGCTGAGCATGACCGGGCGCGGCGCATCCGGCGGCGGCACGCAGGTGCTGGTGATCGGCTCCGGCATCGCGGGGCTGACGGCGGCGCTGCGCGCCTCGCGCACCGCCCACGTGCTGCTGGTGACCAAGGGGGCGCTCCACGACGGTGCCACGGCCTGCGCGCAGGGCGGGATCGCCGGTGCGGTGGGTCCCCAGGACACCCCCGCCCAGCACGCCCGGGACACGAGTGAGGCCGGGGCCGGGCTCTGCGCGGCTGGGGCGGTGCGGGTGCTGTGCGAGGAGGGACCGGCGGCGATCGACGAGCTCATCGGCCACGGGGTCGCCTTCGACCGGGAGCCGAGCACCGCCGACTCGGGTGCGGGCGCCTCGCCGTACGCCCTGGGGCTGGAGGGCGCCCACGGCCGTGCGCGCATCCTCCACGCCGGTGGGGACGCGACCGGGCACGGGATCCAGCAGGCACTGGTGCGGGCAGCGGCCCACGCCGCGCGCTCGGGTACCGGTTCTGGGAGCCTCCTCGTGCATGAGCACACCACCCTGGTGGATCTGCTGTGCGAGTCCGGCCGGGTCGTCGGTGCCGAGCTGCTCGGGGCCGACGGGACCCGCCGCACACTCCGCGCCGCGGTGACCATCCTGGCCACCGGCGGTGCCGGTCAGCTCTTCGCCCATACCACGAACCCCGCCGTCGCCACCGGGGACGGGATCGCGGCCGCCTGGCGGGCGGGGGCCGCCCTCGAGGACCTGGAGTTCTTTCAGTTCCACCCCACCGCGCTCGCTGGTCCGGGCAGCTTCCTGGTCTCGGAGGCGGTGCGCGGCGAGGGCGCGCTGCTGCGTGACGAGCAGGGCAGGCGCTTCCTGCCCGCCCTCGATCCGCGCGCCGAGCTCGCACCGCGCGACGTCGTCGCCCGCGCCATCGCACAGGTCATGCGGGCCCAGGCCGGCCGCCCCGTGCTGCTGGACGCCACCGCGATCGGGAGCGCACGGCTGCGGCAGCGCTTCCCGACCATCGACGCCGCCGTGCGCGCGCACGGGATCGACTGGGCCCGCACACCGGTGCCCGTCACCCCCGCCGCCCACTACTGGATGGGCGGCATCCGCACCGCCCGGGATGGCGCGACCTCGCTGCCCGGGCTGCTCGCGGCGGGGGAGTGCGCCCGCACCGGGGTGCACGGAGCGAACCGGCTGGCCTCGAACTCGCTGCTCGAGGGCGCCGTGTTCGGTGCCCGGGCAGGCGAGGCAGCAGCCGCTTGCGGCGCCCGGACGGGACCGGGTGCGCCGCCGAGCCCGCCCCGCGTCCGCGCCGTCCATCCCACCCGTACCGCGGGCGCCGCGTGGACCCGCGGCGAGCTGCAGCAGCTGATGTGGAGCCGCGCCGGGCTGCTGCGCACCGGCGCCGAGCTGGACGAGGCCGCCGACGTCCTCGCCACCTGGCAGGCGGGCGATCCTGCCGCCCTC
>JAKDNE010000121.1 GCA_030451965.1 Brachybacterium sp.
CGAAGTGTTCGTCGATCCGGTCTGCCCTTACGCCTGGATGACCAGCCGCTGGCTGCTGCATGCCGCGGAGGTCCGCGACATCGCCCCGAAGTTCTCGGTGATGTCCCTGTCCGTCCTCAACGAGGGCGCCGAGCTCGATGCGGACTACCGGGCCATGCTCGATGACTCCTGGGGCCCGGCGCGCCTCGCGATCGAGATCGATCGCGCCGAGGGCAATGAGGCGTTCTCCCGCTGGTACACCGCCTGGGGCACGCACTATCACCTCGGCGGGGAGCACCATGATCGCCGGGGCGTGGCCGTGGCCGCGCTCGCCGATGCGGGCCTGCCCGCATCCCTGATCGAGGCCTACGATCCCGTCAGCGGCGATGACACCGACGTGGCGCTGCGCGCTTCCCACGAGAAGGGGATCTCGCAGGTCGGCAACGATGTGGGCACCCCGGTGATCTCCTTCGGCGAGGGCACGGCGTACTTCGGTCCGGTCGTCTCCCCGGCCCCCAAGGGAGAGGACGCCGGGAAGCTGCTCGATGCGCTCTCGACCATGGCCTCGCTCAACGGCTTCTTCGAGCTCAAGCGTGCCCGCACCGGCGGCACCGACTTCAGCTGATCACCCCCTCGATCACCTCCAGCGTCTCCCGCTGACCCACTGCGAGCGTTCCTGCACCACCGAGAGAGAGACCCCCTGACATGCGCGTGCACATCGGCACCGACCACGCCGGCTTCGAGCTCAAGAACCGCCTGGTGGCGGTGCTGCAGCAGAAGGGTCACGAGGTCACCGACCACGGCGCCCACGAGTACGACGCCCTGGACGACTACCCGCCGTTCTGCACGGACGTCGGCGAGGCCGTGGCAGCGGACCCGGAGTCCCTCGGCATCGTGATCGGCGGCTCCGGCAACGGTGAGCAGATCGCGGCGAACAAGGTCGCCGGCGTCCGTGCCGCGCTGGTGTGGAACGAGGACACGGCGCGCCTGGCCCGTCAGCACAACGATGCCAATGTCATCTCCGTCGGTGCGCGCCAGCACTCCGAGGACGAGCTCGAGGCCCTGATCGACCTGTTCCTCGCCGAGCCGTTCACGGGCGAGGAGCGTCACCAGCGCCGGATCGACCTCATCGGCCTGTACGAGCGCACCGGCAGCTACACGGGGACGACTGCTCCGGTCGCCGAGTAATGCCCGAGGGGCATACTGTCCACCGGCTGGCCGCCGCGTTCGAGCGAGCCTTCGGCGGGCAACGGGTGCGCACCTCGAGCCCGCAGGGCCGGTTCTGGGAGGCGGCGCAGCTGGACGGGATGGCGCTGCTGGGCGCGGAGGCGGTCGGCAAGCACCTGTTCCTGCCCTTCGCTCCCTCCGAGGATGTCGACCCGGGTGCGCCGGTGGTGCGGCACGTCCATATCCACCTGGGCCTGTACGGGTCCTGGACCTTCGCCGGTGACCCCGGCTTCGCCGACGCGCATGCGATCGGCGCGCCGCGGCTGCGGAGGGGGGAGCAGGAGGAGGAGCTCGGCGGAACGGGCGGCGCCGACTGGCGGCGTCTGGTGCCGCGGCCGACGGTGCGGCTGCGGATCGCCGGGACCCATGGACTCGCGGATCTCACCGGTCCCACCGCCTGCGAGATCCTCGATGCCGACGGACGGCAGGCCGTGCTGGACCGGCTGGGTCCGGATCCCCTGCGCCCGGACCCTGAGGGCCGCGACCGCCGCCGTTTCGTCGAGGCCGTGCGTCGCTCCCGCACCACCATCGGTGCGCTGCTGATGAACCAGAAGATCGTCGCCGGGATCGGCAACATCTACCGCGCCGAGCTGCTGTTCCGTGCCCGCCTGGACCCCTTCGTGCCGGGGAAGGACCTCAGCACCGGGATGCTCGAGGAGATGTGGGAGGACCTGGTCGCGCTGATGACCTACGGCGCCCGCACCGGGAGGATCGTCACCACCCAGCCGGAGCACCGGGAGATCGAGGCGCGGATCGTCGAGCGCTCCCGCGGCACCCGGCAGAACGGGGACGAGGACCCGGACGTGGTGCCCCGGGAGGAGTCCTTCTACGTCTACCACCGCCAGACCCTGCCCTGCCGGCTGTGCGGCACCATCGTGCGGTCGTCGGACCTCGCCGCCCGCACCGTGTTCTGGTGCCCGCGCTGCCAGAGCGTGCGCCGCCGTCGCGCGAGCTGGACGAGGGAGCATCCGGCCGCGCCCTGGGCGCTGGTCCCGGCCGACGCCGAGGGAGCCGGAGAGGCGGCATGAGCCTCGCGCCGCCCCCGCGTACCCGCCGATGACGATGCGGGGGATCCTGTGCAGCAGTGCAGTGCAGTGCAGTGCAGTGCAGTGCAGTGCGGTGCCGTACCGTGACTGCATGAACGACACGGCCTCCGCCACAGCTCCGGCTCCCGCCCACGGGATCGGCCACGACGGGGTGCTCCGCCGAGCGGCCCTCGCCGAGATCGACCCGCGCACCCTGTACCTGCTGGCGACGCTGCGGCAGGACGTCTTCACGATGGAGCAGGGAGCCACCGATGCTGACCTCGACGGCCGCGACCTGGAGCCCACGACCACCCTGGCCTGGATCGAGGTGCCGGGGCCCGTGGCGAGGACCTGCGGCCTCGAGCGCGAACCGGTGGCGCACCTGCGGATGCTGTTCGAGGTCGACGGCCCGGAGGTCACGGCCGGTGCGGCCGCCATCGTGCGGATCGGCCGGGTGGCCGTGCGCGTCGATCACCGCCGTGGCGGCATCGGACGCCGCCTGATGGCCTCGGCGCTCGAGCACATCGAGGAGACGGCGCCCGGGGCCGAGGTGCACATCGACGCCCAGGCCTACCTCGAGCAGTGGTACGCCTCGATGGGCTTCGAGACCGTGGGCGAGATGTTCATGGAAGCCGGCATCGAGCACGTCGCGATGGTGCTGAGGCCCTCCCGGGCCTGAACCCGCCTACGCCCGGCGCGCCTCGATGAGCGCGACGATCTCCGCCCGCTCGAAGTAGATCGCGGTCTCCGCGCCGCTGGGGGTGCCCTGGTCGGGATCGGCCCCCGCCTCCAGGAGCACCTCTGCGACATCGGTGAAGCCCTTGAATGCGACGCCCGCCAGCGGGGACTGACCGCGGTCGTTCATGAGGTCGACGTCGGCGCCGCGGGCGGCGAGCTCGCGCACCAGCTCGGCGTGGCCGTGATAGGCGGCGAGCATCAGCGGGGAGTTGCCTGCACCGTCGCGGAGGTCCACCGGTGCGCCCTGGTCGATCAGGGACAGCAAGGGTGCGCGCTCATCGTTGCGGGCGGCGTCCAGCAGGGAGTGGGCCAGCGCGATCGCGGCCTCGTCCCCGTCGGCGGTGGGCTGGGTCTGGGTGTCCTCGTTCACCGCTCCAGGGTACGACGTGCTCACCCCGCCAGCATCCCCGCGATCAGCGGCCAGACCAGGAGACCGCCGGCGATCAGGGCGCCGAGCAGGTCCGCCCGGCCCAGCGTGCTGGGCTGGGCCCAGGTGCGGTGGTCCGCCCCGGCGAACCCGCGCGCATCCATCGCCAGGGCCTGCTGCTCCGCCCCGCGCAGCGTGTCCACCAGCAGGGCGAGCGTGACCCCGGCGAGCAGCCGCGGGGAGCGGGCGCTGCCCAGGCCCCGACGGATCCGGGTCCGGGTGATGATCTCCCACTGCCGGCCCAGATGGCCGACCCGCACCAGCGCCGTCACCGAGGCGACGACCGGCCGGGCGGGCAGGCGCAGACGCTGCCCCAGCGCATCGCCGAGCGCCGTGGCCTCGACGCTGCCCAGCGCCAGCACCCCCGGGGCGACGAAAGCGGTGATCCGCGCGGCCTCCTTGAGCCCCAGCAGCCACGCCTCGTGGGACAGCGATGGAGCGTCGCCGAGCAGGGCCGTGGTCCATGCCAGGCCTGCTGCCGAGAGCAGGATCGGGGCCAGGCGCAGGGCACCGCCGCGCAGCGTCCGCACCGCCAGCGGTGCCAGCACCACCGTCGGGAGCAGGGCCAGCAGCCCGCCCTGCCAGGTCTGCACGGCGAAGGAGCCGACCGCGGCGAGGATCCCGATCAGGCACAGGGTCAGCGGGTTCAGGGCGTCGGCGGGGAGCCGACGCCGTGGTGCGGGCGGTGGTCCGGCCGGGTCCGGGGCCGGCAGCTCGAACCGGTCGCCGGCGGCCGCGATCAGCTCCGGGTCGTGGGTGGCGACCAGCACCGCACAGCCCCTGCCTGTGGCATCCGCGAGCAGAGACTGCACGTCCCGGCGCCGGCGGGCGTCCAGGCCGACGGTGGGCTCATCCAGCACCAGCAGGTCCGGGGACTGGGCGAGGGCCGCCGCGGTCGCCAGGCGGCGCTGCTCCCCGCCGGAGAGACGATGGGGGTGGGCACCGGCGAGGTGCGTGAGACCGGCGCGCTCCAGCAGCTCCTCGGCGAGGACGGGATCCTCGGCCCAGGGGGAAGCGCTCAGCTCGGCCCGCACGGTGGTGGCGACGAAGGAGTGCTCGGGGTTCTGGGGGACCGCAGCGATCCGCGCGGGGTCCGGTCGCTGCACCTCGCCGGTCGCCGGTGCGCCCGCATCGAGCAGGGTGCGCAGCACGGTGGTCTTCCCTGCTCCGGAGGGACCGGTGAGCACGCTGAGGCGACCGGCGCGCACCTCGAGGTCCAGGGGTGAGATCAGCCCGCGGGCGGGGACGGTGACGCCGCGCAGCGAGGCGACGACCGGCCCTGTCCCTGTCGGCCTCACCGCGTTCGGCTCCTCGGCGGCCAGCACCCCGACCTCCTGCAGCAGCTCCCGCTGCTCGCGCAGCACCTCGCCCGGCGCCCCGTCGGCGAGGATCTGCGCCTGCTCACCGAGCACCACCAACCGGTCCACATGAGGCAGCCAGGGCCCCAGCCGGTGCTCGGCGATGACCAGGCCCGCACCGTCGGCGGCGGCGAGGATCGACTCACGCACCAGGTCCGCAGTCTCGGGATCGAGCATGCTGGTGGGCTCGTCCAGCAGCAGCAGCTCGGGGTCGAGGGCGAGGCTGCCGGCGAGCGCGATCCGCTGCTGCTGCCCGCCGGAGACCTCGAGCGGTCCCCGCTGGGGATTTAGCCCCACCTGCGCCGCCGCGAGGGCTGCGGCCACACGCTCACGGATCTCGGTGCGGGGCAGCGCGGCGTTCTCGGGCCCGAAGGCGACGTCGCGGAAGACCGTCGCGGCGACCAGGGCATGGGAGGGGTTCTGCAGCAGCAGCCCGGCCTCCCCGGGCCGGGACGGCGGGGACAGCAGACCGGTGCCCTCGCCGGACTCCTCGCCGAGGCGCCCGGGGGGGGCACGCAGCACGGTCGACTTCCCGCTGCCGCTGGCGCCCGCCAGCAGCACCCGCTGCCCGGCCGGGATCGCGAGGTCGAGCGAGGCGATCGTGGGCCGGGAGCGGGTCAGGGGTCGCCAGGTCAGACCGGTCAGCTGTCGACCGGTCGTGGCGGGGGCGCGGGGAGGGGTGATCGTGGCCACCGGCTCAGACCTCGGCGACCCGGGCATGCTCCCGGCCGGCCGCGAGGGTGTCCACCGCGCCGGTGGAGACCAGTGCCCGCGCGGCCGCCCAGCCGAGCACGCCGCACAGCAGCGCCCCGGAGACCAGGAAGCAGGCGAGCATCGCGCCGGAGAAGGCCCAGCTCATCTCCTGGTAGTACGCGAGCTTCTCCCACGCCCACTCCAGCAGCGCGGCGAGCACGCCGCCCAGCACGGCGACCGGCAGGGTGAAGTGTCGGTAGCGGGTCAGCAGGAACGCGAGCTCGACACCGCCGCCCTGCATCAGACCGGAGATCGCCGTGCCCCAGCCCCACTGGCTGCCCAGCAGCATCGACAGCACGGCGGCGATCATCCCGGCCAGCAGGGCGGCGCCGGGCTTGCGCACGACGAGTCCCGCGAGCATCGCCGGCAGGAACCAGATCCCGGCCAGCAGTCCCTCGGCGGGCTTGAAGGCCGCGGTCAGCGGTCCGATCAGCGTGTACAGCTGACCGTAGCCCAGGTACGCGACGCCGAAGGCGGCGCCGATCAGAACGGTGACCAGCAGGTCCACGGTACGGAAACGAGTCATCACTTCTCCTTCCTATCGGAAGGGGCGCGGGCACCGGCGGCGCTCCACGGATATCCCGACTCCCTACGCCGGTGTGAGCCGGATCAGGTTCGAGGGTCTGCGCGGGTTGCGCACTCTCAGCACCTCGCGGTGCTCCCCTGTCAGTGGATGACGAGAGCCCAGTCTACCTGCTCAGCGCCGAGCGCGGATCGCCTGGTCGACTGCGTCGGCCGTGGCCTGTGGGTCCTCGGGGGAGAGGATGTAGTGGGTGCGGCCGCGGCCGATGATCTCGACCATCGTCCCCGGCCGGGTGACCAGCATCCGGTAGGGCTGCTGGATCTGGTCGAGGGTGAAGATCTTCCGCGATCCGACGGGGGTCAGCTCCGACGGCTGCGGAGTCGTCGCGCGGCTGCGACGCCAGCCGTAGCCGCCGAGGGTCACGCCCACCCGCGAGCGGGGCAGCTCGCGCAGCTGGACGGTGCGGAAGTCCTTCAGCGGCCAGGGCCGGCGGGGCAGGAACCCTCCCAGGCTCACCGTCAGCCCGTGCTCGTCCACGATGAAGCGGGTCCACTGCCCCATCCAGGTCCACACCGTCAGCCCGAGGAACAGCACGGCCACCAGCAGGACGCCCGGCAGCGTGGAGCGCTGAGCCATGAGCAGCGCGAGCACCGCCCCGGCCACCAGCGTGATCGCGATGCGGGTCCAGCCGATGGAGGAGGGCCGCGTGCGCCCCACGTAGAACGGCGGGTCGGGCCTCACCAGATGCTCACCCGCTCCTCGGGCGCGCGGTACATCGCATCGCCCTCGTGGACGTCGAAGGCGGTGTGGAACTCCTCGAGGTGGCCCGCGACCGTGTTGCAGCGGAACTCCATCGGGGCGTGGGGGTCCACGGCCAGGCGGCGGATCGCCTCCTGGGTGCGGTTGCGTCCGCGCCACACCGTGGCCCACGACCAGAACACCCGCTGCAGGCCGGTGAAGCCATCGATCTCGGCCTCGGCCTCGGTGGCGTCGCGGCTGGCCAGATAGGCCTTCACCCCGATGGACAGCCCACCCAGGTCGCCGATGTTCTCACCGATGGTCAGGGCGCCGTTGACGCGGTGGGAGTCGTCGAGCTCCCGGGGTGAGAGGGCCGAGTACTGGGTGATGAGCTGCGCGGCGCGGGTGTCGAAGGCCTCACGGTCCTCGGGCGTCCACCAGGAGACCAGGTTGCCGTCGCCGTCGTACTTCGAGCCCTGGTCGTCGAAGCCGTGTCCCACCTCGTGGCCGATGACCGCGCCGATCCCGCCGAAGTTCACGGCGTCGTCGGCCTCCGCGTCGAAGAACGGGGGCTGCAGGATCGCGGCGGGGAAGACGATCTCGTTGCGGCCGGGGTTGTAGTAGGCGTTGACCGTCTGCGGGGTCATGTGCCACTCGGTCTCGTCGATCGGCCCGCCCACCTTGGAGAACTCGAAGGCGGCCTCGAAGCGGCGGGACGCCCGTGCGCTGGCGACCAGGTCACCGGGCACGAGCTCGAGCCCGTCGTACTCGCGCCACTGCTCGGGATAGCCGATCTTCGGGGTGAACCGCTCGAGCTTGGCGAGGGCCTTCTGGCGGGTGGCCGGGGTCATCCACGGCAGGCTCCGGATGGAGTCGCGGTAGGCGTCCATCAGCGCGTCGACCAGCTCGGTCATCCGCTCCTTGTGGGAGGCCGGGAAGTGGCGGGCGACGTACTCGCGGCCCACCGCGAAACCCACGACACCCTCGACGAAGGCGACGCCGCGCTTCCACCGCTCACGCAGCTCCTCGGCGCCCGAGAGGATCTTTCCGGAGAAGTCGAAGTCCTCCTCGACGAGGGCGGCGGGACCGTACGGCGCGTATGCGGAAACTGCATGGACGGTGAGCCAGCTGCGCAGCACCGCGAGGTCCTCCCCGGCCAGCAGCTGGGCCGCGGCGGCGACGAATTCGGGCTGGCCGATCGAGACGACCTCGAAGGCCGTGGCCGGGGCGCCGGTGCCCTCGATGTAGGCATCCCAGGGGAAGCCCGGGGCCAGCTCCCGACGCTGGGCGGAGTCCATCGGGTTGTAGGATTTCTCCCGGTCGCGCAGCCGCACCACGTCCAGGTGGCAGGCGGCCAGGCGGGTCTCGAAGTCCATCACGGCGGCGGCGAGGTCCTCGGCGCTCCCGGCGACCAACCCCTCGCGACCGGCGAGCCCGGCGAGACGGGCGAGGTTCGCCAGGTGCCGGACGTACGCCGTACGGATCTCGGCGTAATGCTCCTCGCGGTAGTAGGACTCGTCCGGCAGCCCCAGCCCGCCCTGGTGGATCTTCACCTGGTAGTTCGTCGAGTCCATGTCATCGGTCCAGACATACGCCAGCAGCGCGGAGGCGCCCGAGTCCGGTGCCGCCATGGCGCGCACGACGCCCTCGAGATCCGTGGTGGAGGTGACCGTGCCCAGCAGGTCCTCGAGCACGGCGAGGCCCGCCTGCTCGATCGCCTCGGTGTCCATGAACATCCGGTACAGGGTGCCCACCCGCTCGTGGTCGGTGGCGGGGATCTGCTCACCGCGCGGGTCGCGGGACTCCGCGTCGGCGGCGGCCTCCTCGACG
>JAKDNE010000513.1 GCA_030451965.1 Brachybacterium sp.
GGAGACCACGGCCCACACGGTCTGCGGCGAGGCGCCGATGTACTGGGTCAGGCCGATCCGAGGAGTGCTCATAGGGGCCAGCGTAGGCCGGGCGGCCGGACGACTCGCTGCCGTCCGGCCACCCGGTCCGCTCCCCGCACCACCCCGGTTCAGGGCCGGCGAGCCGTAAGTGCGGCTCAGCCCGCCAGCTGGACCCGTCGGGCGCCCGCGTACTCACCGAGGGGGTCGTACTCGGTCAGCGACATGATCTCCACGCTGCGTGCCGCGTTCGGCGCCTGCATGATCAGGTCGTCCCCGAGGTAGAGGGCGACGTGCCGGATCGAGGTGCCGCCCGGCTCCGTCGCGAAGAACACCAGGTCGCCGCGCTGCAGCTCCGTGCGCTCGACGGGCTCCAGCCCCGAGTCGTGCATCTGGCTCCCGGCGTCGCGGTTGATCGTGATGCCGTGGTGATGGAACAGCGTGTAGGTGTACCCCGAGCAGTCGAAGCCGTAAGCGCTCACCCCGGCCCAGAGGTAGCGCAGCCCCAGGAATCGTTCACCGGTCGCGACGATGTCCTCGGCCGTGGGCCGGGGAGGCCGCTCACCATGCGCACGCACCACCACGTCGTCCGTCGGCAGGTAGGCGGCGCGGCCGCCCGGGATCGCGACCTTCACGGCCTGCGCGGTCCGTCCGAGCACGGGCAGGATCGTGTCGAAGGAGATCGGGATCCCGGGGTGGCTCCCCGAGGGGGTGCCGCAGAGGGCGCTGGTCGACGCGGTGACGGTAGCGGTCGGAGCAGTGGCGGCGTGGCGGGCGAAGTCCTCGTCCGCCACCAGCTGCGCGGTGGGGACCCACCCCGGATAGCCGCGCGGATCGCGCGGGGTGGGCTGGGCGGTGACCACGATGTGTGCCCAGTCCCCGACGATCTCGTCGACGATCACCTCGCTGCCCAGCACCGCTTGCGACTCGAGGTCGCCGGTGAGCCAGCGTCGGGTCTCGGTGTCCTGCATATTCGCGTTCCAGACGTCGAGATCGACCGGGTTCGTCAGGGAGGGGTCGTCGATACCCGGCCGGGTGCTGTCCGGCTCCACCCACAGCGTGGTCGCGGTGACGGCGACATGGGCGACGACCCCGGGGACGAGTCCCTGCCTCGGCGCGGGCCTGTCCGCCGGTCGGGGTCCGGTGGCGTGGCTCGTGGGGGAGAAGGCGGTGAGTCCGGCGGCGACGGTGCCGGCCGCGGCCAGGCGCAGGCCGCTGCGGCGGGTGAACGGGAACTCGGACGGGTGGGACCAGTGGTGGGTGTGTGACATGAGCGTCTCCTTCGACGGGCCACTGTCGTGGGGCCGCGGGTCATGGGTTCTGCAGAGGTCATGGATCAGGCAGGGTGACGTCGTCCGCGCGTGCGGCCGACGGTTGCGGGATGGGCGCTCACCGATCACCCCATTCCCCGATCGGTGGAGTGCTGCCCGGTGCCGGGTCGACATCGGCCGGGAGGAGCTCCAGGCCCAGACCCGGCCCGCCGCACAGGCGCAGCCAGGCGCCGTCCTGCATGAAACCGCCGCGGGGCGCGGCAGAGGTG
>JAKDNE010000122.1 GCA_030451965.1 Brachybacterium sp.
CGAGATCCGGGCGCCGAGCCCGTAGAGGATCTCGAGCAGTGCCCGGTCGCGCAGTGCCCGCGCGGTGGAGTCTCGTCCGGTGCCGGGTCGTCCTGCCGCCTCGATCAGGGTCTCGACCTGGTCGATGCTCAGCGGATGCGGCAGGCGTCGCGGCAGCGCCGGAGTCGGCACCAGCCGGGAGGGATCCCCCGTGGTCGAGACCCGTTCGGCGTCGAGGAAGGAGTGCAGGCCGCGCACGGCGGCCAGCGATCGGGCGGCCGAGGCTGCCGACAGCACGCTGCCCCCGTCGGACCCGGTGCGCAGCGCCTGCAACCAGGTTCCGAGCTGCTGTGACTGAACGGCCGCCGGGTCGATGTCCTGCCGCGCCAGGTCCAGGAGATAGCGGCGGATGTCCCGCTCGTAGGCCGCGAGCGTGTTGGCGGACAGTCCCCGCTCGATCCGCAGATGGCTGAGGTACTGCTCGAGGATCCGGCGATCGCCGGGGCGCAGCGCCTGCTCCTGTGCAGGCCGGGATGCGCCGTCCGGGGTCACAGGGTGACGAAGGGATCGATCGCGAGGGCGACGAACAGGACGGTCAAGTAGGTGATCGACCCGTGGAAGACGGTCATCGGTCCCAGTGCCTTGCCGGTCAGGCCGCGACGGACCCGCAGCGCGTAGCGCACCACCAGGATGCCGAACCAGAGCCCGGCGCCGACGGCGGCGACGCCGTACACCCAGCCGGTCGCGCCCAGCGGGATGATGGCGAGGCTCGCGGAGACCATCAGTGCGGTGTGCATGATCATCTGCCCGGCGACCTTCCCCCGGGAGGCCACCACCGGCAGCATCGGCACGCCGGCGGCTGCGTAGTCCGTGGAGAACTTCTCGGCCAGGGGCCAGTAGTGCGGCGGGGTCCAGAAGAAGATGACCAGGAACAGCAGCACCGCGGTCCAGGAGATCGTCCCGGTCACCGCGGACCAGCCGATCAGCACGGGCATGCAGCCTGCAACCCCGCCCCAGACGATGTTCTGGCTGGTGCGCCGCTTCAGCAGCATCGTGTAGAAGACGACGTAGAGCAGGATCGCGCCGACCGCGAGGGCCGCCGACGCCCAGTTGACCAGCAGGCCCAGCCAGAGCGCGGAGACGATGGAGATCGTGATGCCGAAGATCAGGGCGGCCCGCGGCGAGATGGCCCCGGAGGGGATCGGTCGGTTGCGGGTGCGCTTCATCATCGCGTCGATGTCGCGCTCGAGGTACATGTTCAGGGTGTTGGCACCGCCGGCGGCGAGGTAGCCGCCGACCATCGTGGCCAGGATCAGCCACAGCGAGGGGAACCCGCCCGCGGCGAGGAACATGGTGGGGATGGTGGTGATCAGCAGCAGCTCGATGATCCGAGGCTTGGTCAGCGCCACGTAGCTGCGGACCACGGAACGCACGGACTGCGGGGTCCGGTCACCGTCCCGGCCCGAGTTCCGTACCGACGCTCCCTGGGTGGCGGTCACCGCCCACCGTCCTTCCTCCTGAGCGCGACGCGGTCGTCGCGTGAACCACACCAGTCTAGGCCGCGGGACCGGGTCACGGCACCCCGACACGGGGTGAGACCCGGCACCGTGCCGGCGGACCGTGCGGTGCGCGGCACGAGGCGCTGTGCGATGCACTCTGCGGACAGCGGAATCCTCCCGGCAACCGGCTGGACGGAGGGGCGCGGGAGCGGTGCTCGGACTAAGGTGGGACGCATCGTCTCGCCCAGGACCTCGCATGCCACGGCGTGCCGGGGTCCTCCCGGCGAGGCCTGTCGAACCGAGCGGCCGTGAGGGCCGTGCTCCGCCGAAAGGAATCACCCGACATGACAGATACCTTCAAGGCCCCCGAGGGCTGGACCGATCTGGACAAGCGAGCGGTCGACACCGCCCGCGTCCTCGCCGCCGACGCCGTGGAGAAGGTCGGCAGCGGCCATCCCGGCACCGCCGTGAGCCTCGCCCCGGCCGCATACCTGCTCTACCAGGACCTGATGCGCCACGACCCGACGGATCCGACCTGGCTCGGCCGTGACCGCTTCATCCTCTCGGCCGGCCACTCCAGCCTCACCCAGTACATCCAGCTGTACCTCGGCGGCTTCGGTCTCCAGAAGCAGGATCTCGAGGAGCTGCGCACCTGGGGCTCCAAGACCCCCGGCCACCCCGAGAACTTCCTCACCGAGGGCGTGGAGATGACCACCGGCCCGCTCGGCCAGGGCATCTCCTCCGCCGTCGGCTTCGCGATGGCGCAGCGCCGCGAGCGCGGCCTGCTCGACCCCTCGGCCGCCGCCGGCACCAGCCCCTTCGACCACTTCACCTACGTGATCGCCTCCGACGGTGACCTCCAGGAGGGCATCAGCAGCGAGGCCAGCTCGATCGCCGGCACCCAGCAGCTGGGCAACCTCATCGTGCTGTGGGACGACAACGAGATCTCCATCGAGGGTGACACCTCGATCGCGTTCACCGAGGACACCGCCGCTCGCTACGAGGCCTACGGCTGGGATGTGCGCACCGTCGATTGGACGGCCGGGGGCGCTGATGGTTCCACGTACGTCGAGGACGTCGCGGCGCTGAAGGCCGAGATCCTCGAGGCCCAGGAGGTCACTGACAAGCCGACCTTCATCCGTCTGCACACCGTCATCGGCTGGCCGATCCCCGAGCTGGCCGGCAGCGCCTCCGTCCACGGCGCCAAGCTCGGTACCGAGGGCGTCAAGGGCCTGAAGGAGGCCGTCGGATTCGACCCGGAGCAGCAGTTCCAGGTCGATGAGGACGTCCTGGCGCACACCCGCGGTCTCGCCGAGCGCGCCGCCGCCGCCAAGGCTGAGTGGGACACCGGCTACCAGGCCTGGCGTTCCGTGAACGCCGAAGCCGCCGCACTGCTGGATCGTCTGCAGGCTCGCGAGCTGCCGGACGGCTTCGCCGAGGCGTTCCCGAGCTTCGAGGCCGACGAGAAGGGCATCGCCACCCGTGCCGCCTCCGGTGCCGTCCTCAATGCTCTCTCGCCGGTCATGCCCGAGCTGTGGGGCGGTTCCGCCGACCTCGCCGGTTCGAACAACACCTCGATGAAGGGCGAGCCCTCCTTCCTCCCCGAGGAGCTGAGCTCCGCCGAGTTCACGGGCGACAAGTTCGGCCGCACGCTGCACTTCGGCATCCGCGAGCACGCCATGGGCGCGATCCTCTCGGGCATCTCGCTGCATGGCCTGACCCGTCCCTACGGCGGCACCTTCTTCCAGTTCTCGGACTACATGCGCGGCGCGGTGCGTCTCGCCTCGTTGATGAAGGTCCCGGCCACCTACGTCTGGACCCACGACTCCATCGGTCTGGGAGAGGACGGCCCCACCCACCAGCCGGTCGAGCACCTGGCCGCCTGCCGCGCGATCCCGAACCTGTCGATCGTGCGTCCGGCGGACGCCAACGAGACCGCGCAGGCGTGGAAGGCGATCCTGGAGCGCGACAGCGGGCCTGTCGGCCTGGTCCTGTCCCGCCAGGCGATGCCGACCTTCGACCGCACCGAGTACGCCGGTGCCGAGAACCTGGCCAAGGGCGGCTACATCATGAAGGAGGCCTCGGCGGAGCCGACGGTCATCCTCATCGCCACCGGCTCCGAGGTGCAGTACGCGGCCGAGGCGCAGAAGCAGCTCGAAGCGGCCGGCACGCCGACCCGCCTGGTCTCGATGCCCTCCGTGGAGTGGTTCGACGAGCAGGACGAGGCGTACCGGGAGTCCGTGCTCCCCGCTTCCGTCACGGCGCGGGTGAGCGTCGAGGCCGGGATCGCGATGCCGTGGCACCGCTTCCTGGGCACCCACGGCCGGGCAGTCTCGCTCGAGCACTACGGCGCCTCCGCTGACGCCAAGACCCTCTTCCGCGAGTTCGGCTTCACCGCCGAGGCCGTGGTCGAGGCCGCGAAGGAGTCGCTCGCCGCCGCCGGCGCCTGAGCATCTGCGGGGCGGGACCTCCGCGGTCCCGCCCCGCATGCTCCCGCTCCCCCGGCCACCGTCCGCGACATGGTTACCCGAGCCACCTCATGGAAGGATCGGGCACTCGCCGACGTTGACTCCGACGACACCAGTTCGACACAGGGCGCCCAGCGCCCGGAAGGAACGACATGGCTCAGAACACGAATACCCAGACCCTCTCCGACGCGGGGGTCTCGATCTGGCTCGACGACCTCTCCCGCGGCCGCATGGACTCCGGCAGCCTCCAGGAGCTCATCGACACCCGGAACATCGTCGGCGTGACCACCAACCCGTCGATCTTCCAGGCCGCGATCTCCGGCTCGGACGAGTACGACGAGGACATCGCCCGGCTCACGGGTGAGGGCAAGGACGTCGAGGGGGTCGTCGAGGTGCTCACCACCGATGACGTGCGTCGCGCCGCCGACCTCTTCGCCGACGTCCACAAGGGCTCGCACGGCTTCGACGGCCGCGTGAGCATCGAGGTCGATCCGCGCCTGGCGCACGAGACCGAGAAGACCATCGCGCAGGCGAAGCACCTCTTCGAGACCGTCGGCCGCGAGAACGTGATGATCAAGATCCCGGCCACCGAGGCCGGGCTGCCCGCGATCACGGCAGCGATCGCCGAGGGCATCAGCGTCAACGTCACGCTGATCTTCTCCATCGAGCGCTACCTCGCCGTGATGGACGCCTACCTCGCCGGTCTCGAGCAGGCCGCGAAGGCGGGCAAGGACCTCTCCACGATCCACTCCGTCGCCTCCTTCTTCGTCTCCCGCGTGGACTCCGAGATCGACGGCCGCCTCGAGACGCTGGACTCCGCGGACGCGCTCGCCCTGCGCGGCCAGGCGGGCGTGGCCAACGCCCAGGTCGCCTTCGGCAAGTATCTGGACGTCTTCGGCTCCGAGCGGTTCGAGGCGCTCCGGGCCAAGGGCGCCAACGTGCAGCGTCCGCTCTGGGCATCGACCGGCGTGAAGAACCCGGACTACCCCGATACCCTCTACGTGGACAGTCTGGTCGCCGATCCGAGCGTGAACACCATGCCGGAGAAGACCCTTGAGGCCGCCGCCGACCATTCCGCGCCGAAGGCACCGCTGAATGCCGAGATCGCCACCGCGGCCGAGTCCGTCCTCGAGCGTCTCAGCGAAGCCGGCGTCGATCTCGCCGACGTCTTCGCCCTGCTCGAGCGCGAGGGTGTCGAGAAGTTCGAGAAGGCCTGGAACGAGCTGCTCGCCACCGTCTCCGAGTCCGTCGAGTCCGCCCGCGCCTGACCCCGCGAGGAGCACGGCCCGGCCATTGCGGCGGGCCGTGCTCCTGTGCTCATGTCCGAGAAAGGACGATCGTGACCGACTCCCCCACCCTCCTCGCCGGGACGGATGCGCCGAATCCGCTGCGCGACCCCCGGGACCGTCGCCTCCCGCTCATCGCCGGCCCCAGCTCCATGGTGATGTTCGGCGTCACCGGCGACCTCGCGCGCAAGAAGCTGCTGCCCGCGATCTACGACCTCACCCACCGCGGCCTGCTCCCGCCCAGCTTCGGCCTGGTCGGCTTCGGCCGCCGTGACTGGTCCGACGACGACTTCGCCGACTACGTGCGCCAGAGCGTCTCCGAGCACTCCCGCACGGGCTTCGACGAGAGCGTCTTCGAACAGCTGCGCGGCGGTCTCCGCTTCGTCACCGGCACCTTCGACGACACCGCGGCGTTCGAGAAGCTCACCGAGGTCGTCGGTGAGCTGGACCGCACCCGCGGCACCGGTGGCAACCACGCCTTCTACCTCTCCATCCCGCCGGACGCCTTCCCGCAGGTCTGCGGGCAGCTGGCGGACTCCGGGCTCAACACCGCCCACGACGGCTCCTGGCGCCGCGTCGTGATCGAGAAGCCCTTCGGACACGACCTGGCCTCCGCGCGGGAGCTGAACGACGTGGTCGAGAAGGCCTTCCGTCCCGAGGATGTCTTCCGGATCGACCACTACCTGGGCAAGGAGACGGTGCAGAACATCCTGGCACTGCGCTTCTCCAACCAGCTGTATGAACCGCTCTGGAACGCGAACTACGTCGACCACGTGCAGATCACGATGGCCGAGGACATCGGCATCGGGTCCCGCGCCGGCTACTACGACGGCATCGGCACCGCCCGCGACGTGATCCAGAACCACCTGCTGCAGCTGCTCGCGCTGACCGCGATGGAGGAGCCGGTCACCTTCCGCGCCTCGGACCTGCGCGCCGAGAAGGAGAAGGTCCTCTCCGCGGTGGAGCTGCCCGAGGACCTCGCCTCGCACACCTCCCGCGGCCAGTACGTGGGCGGCTGGCAGGGCGGCGAGGAGGTGCGTCCCTACCTCGAGGAGGACGGCATCCCCGCGGACTCCACCACCGAGACCTTCGCCGCGATGCGGCTGGACATCGCCACCCGCCGCTGGGCGGGTGTGCCCTTCTACCTGCGCGCGGGCAAGCGTCTGGGTCGCCGGGTCACCGAGATCGCGGTGGTCTTCAAGCGCGCGCCCTTCCTGCCCTTCAGCTCCACGGACACCGCCGATCTCGGGCAGAACGCGATCGTCATCCGCGTCCAGCCGGACGAGGGCGTGACGATGCGCTTCGGCTCCAAGGTCCCTGGCACCCAGATGGAGGTGCGCGATGTGACCATGGACTTCGCCTACGGCATGAACTTCACCGAGGAGTCACCGGAGGCCTACGAACGCCTGATCCTCGACATGCTGCTCGGGGACCCGCCGCTGTTCCCGCGGCAGAAGGAGGTCGAGCTCTCCTGGAAGATCCTCGACCCCATCACCGAGTACTGGGAGCAGAACCTGGACCCGGCCCCGTACCGCCCCGGCACCTGGGGCCCCGACACCGCGCACGAGATGCTCGCCCGTGACGGGCGTACCTGGAGGCGACCGTGATCACCACCCTGACCGACACCACCGCATCGGCGATCAACAAGCAGATGATCGAGATGCGGGAGACCTTCGGCGAGAACACCATCGGCCGTGTCCTGACCCTCATCATCATCTCCACCGAGGACGTCGAGAACCCCCTGGAGGCCGCCGTCGCGGCCAGCCATGAGCATCCCGCGCGGGTGATCGTGGTCGATGCGGAGCCCGAGGCCGAGAGCTCCGGACTCGACGCCGAGATCCGCGTGGGACGCGACGCCGGCGCGGCAGAGGTCGTGATCCTGCGCGCCCGCGGCGACGTTCTGTGGTCACTGGACACCCTGGTGATGGCGCTGCTGCTGCCGGACGCCCCGATCGTGACCTGGTGGCCCGAGAGCGCTCCGTCCTCGCCGATCCACGATGTGCTGGGTTCCATGTCCCAGCGCCGCATCACGGACTCGGCGGCCTGCGCCGATCCGCTGGGCACGCTGAAGCGGCTGCGCCGCGGCTACGCCAGCGGGGACTCCGATCTGGCGTGGAGCCGACTGACCCGCTGGCGCGGGCTCGTGGCCAGTGCCTATGAGGTCCCGCCCGTCGCCGTCCCGACGCAGATCCAGGTCAGCGGCACCGTCGACAACCCCTCGGTGGCGCTGATGGCCGGGTGGCTCCAGCACGCGCTCGGCGTCGACGTCGAGGTGCTGCCTCCGGACGACGGGGCGCCGGACTGCGCCGGGGTGCACAGCGTGCGCCTGGTCCGCGAGGACGGCACCATCGAGCTCACCCGGGTGGACGACGACTCGATCGTCATGAAGCTCCCCGGGGACGACACCGGTCAGCACGTGACGATGCCGCGTCGCACCCTGCCCGAGCTGGTCACCGAGGAGCTGCGTCGGCTGGATCCGGACGAGGTGTACGGCGAGGTCCTCGCCAGCACCTACAGCAACGTCGGCGATGCCGCGACCTTCGCCACCGGGAAGCCCGAGCCGCAGGATGTGGTGGGGCCCGATGCCGACGCGGTCGCGGCAGCCGCCGCCTCGGCGGCCGCCGCACAGCTCGCCGCCGCGCTCACGGAGCGCCCGCAGGCCCATCTCGTGCTCACGGGCGGGACGGTGGGCACCAAGACCGCGGCCGCGCTGCCGGAGGCCCTGCTCGCTGCGGGTGTCGACTGCGGCCGTCTGCATCTGTGGTGGGGCGATGAGCGCTACGTGGACCCCGACTCCGCGGACCGCAACGAGGTCGGCGTGCGTGAGGCGCTGCTCGCGCCGCTCCAGTCGACGGCCGGTCTGCCGGCCCGCCACATCCACGTGATGCCCTCCCCCGCCGACGGCATGTCGCTGGAGGACGCCGCCGCCTGGTACGGGCAGCAGCTGGACCAGATGGGCGGTGACGAGCCGTTCCGCACCCGGGGCCGCGCCTTCTTCGACGTGCTGCTGCTCGGGGTGGGGCCCGACGGTCACATCGCCTCGCTGTTCCCGCAGCATCCCGGCCAGCGCCGGGTCAGCGCCAGTGCGGCCGGCGTGACCGACTCGCCCAAGCCGCCGCCTGAGCGGATCTCGCTCACCTGGCCCGTGCTGAACTCTTCACGGCACGTGGCGCTGCTGGTCGCCGGGGCCGAGAAGGCCGGTGCCGTCCGTGACGGACATGGGCAGATCGACCCGTGGCTGGTCCCGGCGTCGGCTGTGCGCGGTCTGGAGTCGACCACCTGGTATCTGGACGAGGCGGCCGCACAGGCTTGAGCCTCTCCACGCAGGACGAAGGGCCGGTCACCTCG
>JAKDNE010000123.1 GCA_030451965.1 Brachybacterium sp.
CGCTTGTTCGGCTGGTCCTCCCAGCCCGGCACCGGGATGCCCCAGTCGATGTCGCGGGACATCGCGCGGGGCTTGATGTCGCCCAGGATGTTCTGGCTGAAGCGGATCACGTTGGGGCGCCACAGCCCGGTCGCCTCCCGCTCGTCGAGCCAGCGGCCCAGCTCCCCGGCCAGGGACGGCAGATCCAGGAACCAGTGCGAGGTCTCGATGAATTCCGGCGTCTCGCCGTTGATCCGCGAGACCGGGTCGATCAGGTCCGTGGGGTCCAGCTGGTTTCCGCAGGTGTCGCACTGGTCGCCGCGCGCGCCGTCGGCGCCGCAGATCGGGCAGGTGCCCTCGATGTAGCGATCGGGCAGGGTGCGACCGGTCGACGGGGAGATCGCCCCGGAGGTCGTCCTCTCCACCATGTAGCCGTTGTCGCGCACGGTGACGAACATGTCCTGCACCACCTGGTAGTGGTTGCGGGTGGTGGTGCGGGTGAACAGGTCGTACGAGAGACCCAGCGCGACCAGGTCCTCGACGATGAGGCGGTTGTTGCGGTCGGCGAGCTCACGGGCGGAGATGCCCTCGGCGTCGGCGCCGACCAGGATCGGGGTGCCGTGCTCGTCGGTGCCGGAGACCATGAGCACGTCGTTCCCGGCCATGCGCATGTAGCGGGAGAAGACGTCGGAGGGGACGCCGAAGCCGGCGACATGACCGATATGGCGGGGACCATTGGCATACGGCCAGGCGACCGCGGACAGGACTGTGCTCATAGCACTCGATTCTAGGGGAGTCGGGGCCTCGTCCCGACGCGAGCGCGGGTGACCCCTCGGACAGGGGCGCGCCGGGGCAGGCGGCGCGGAGCATCCGTCCGCCCCGATACCCTGGTCTCATGAGCATCGAAGGACTAGCCGCAGCGAAGCAGAAGATGGCAGACGACGGGGTCGCGCAGACCGCGATCGACGTCTTCTCCCACTACTACGGACAGCTCGAGGAGGGGGTCACCGGCTCCATCCCCGAGGACACGATCGACCCCTACCTCGACCCGCCGCTGCTCGAGGATGTCTCGATCGACCCCGGCCACGCCAAGCAGGTCTTCGATCAGCTGGCGATCATCAACCTCAACGGCGGGCTCGGCACCTCGATGGGCCTGGACCAGGCCAAGTCGCTGCTGCCGGTGCGTGACGGCAAGAGCTTCCTGGACATCATCGTCGAGCAGGTCCTCGCGGCCCGCCGCGGCACCGGCTCCCGCCTGCCGCTGATCTTCATGAACTCCTTCCGCACCCGTGAGGACACCCTCGAGGTGCTCGCGAAGTACCCCGACCTGCCCGTCGAGGACCTGCCGCTGGACTTCCTGCAGAACAAGGAGCCCAAGCTGCGCACCGACGACCTCACCCCGGTCCAGTGGGACGCGGATCCGACGCTCGAGTGGTGCCCACCCGGTCACGGCGACATCTACACCGCCCTGCAGACCTCCGGCCTGCTCCAGCAGCTGCTCGACGCCGGTTTCAAGTACGCCTCGGTCTCCAACTCGGACAACCTCGGCACCGTCCCCAGCCCCGTCATCGCCTCCTGGTTCGCGGCCTCCGGCGCCCCGTACGCGGCCGAGCTGTGCCGCCGCACCCCCGCGGACCGCAAGGGCGGCCACCTCGCGGTGCGCAGGTCCGATGGCCGGCTCATCCTGCGCGACACCGCGCAGACCCCGGCCGAGGAGATGGACTACTTCACCGACGAGCACCGCCACCCCTTCTTCCACACCAACAACCTCTGGTTCGACCTGGAGCAGATGGCGGCGGTGCTGGCGGAACGCAACGGCATCATGGGCCTGCCGCTGATCCGCAACGAGAAGACCGTCGACCCCGCGGACAAGACCAGTACGCCCGTCTACCAGATCGAGTCCGCCATGGGCGCCGCGATCGAGGTGTTCGACGGCGCGACGGCGATCGTCGTCGGCCGCGACCGCTTCCTGCCGGTCAAGGCGACCAGCGACCTGCTGCTGGTGCGCTCGGACGCCTACGCCCTCGACCATCGCTCGGCGCTCGTGCAGCAGATCGAGACGCTGCCGACGGTGTCCCTCCAGGCCGACTCGTACAAGCTCATCCAGGACTTCGAGCCGCGCTTCCCCTACGGCGTGCCCTCGCTCAAGGAGGCTGCGAGCCTCGATGTGCAGGGCGACTGGACCTTCGGTGCCGATGTCTCCGTGATCGGTGACGCGGTGCTCGGCGAGGAAGGCGGCGAGGTGCCCGAGGGAGCCCGGGTCGGCACCGCAGCCACCAGCTGAGCCGCACGGCGCCGGGTGAGCGCCGTGCCCGGGCGGACCGGAACTCGGTCTCTGTGCGGCCGGTCCGGGTGGTGAGCGCGCTGCGTCAGGCGGAGGCGCGTGGTGCCCGGGTGGGGGAGTCCTCCGACGTGACGAGGAGAGCGCCGATCGGCGGATCGGTGACCCACTGCGTGAGCGTGCCGACGACGCCTCGGGAGAGCACCGCGGTGAGCACGAGGGCGCAGACGATCAGGGGGAACGGCGCCCACCAGGACTCGACCCAGGCGAAGGGCTCGTCCAGGTAGCGGATCGGAAGCAGGGCGAGGGGGTGCAGGAGGTAGATCGTCAGCGAGCGAGCACCGATCGCCGTCCAGATGGTCTCACCGAGCGGGGTGATCAGCAGCAGCGCAACGGTACCGATCATGCCGGCGGTGAGCACCACGAGCTGCACGATGATCGCGAGCCACGTCTCATAGGGGCCATCGGCGTAGTTGCCGCGGAGGAAGAAGCGGACAGCCGAGAGATGCTCGCGGGTGGCGAAGGAGACCACCAGCGCGAATGCCAGGACAGCTGCACCGATCCAGACCCGGTGAGGCACGGTCTTGAGCCTCTGGAGCATCGCAGGCGTGGTGACCAGGCCCAGGGTGAAGAAGGGCATCATCTCGAAGAAGCGCCCCAGCGATAAGGTCGCGTCGAGGTTCTGATCCAGCGGCACGATCACGGCCACCGCCACGGTGAACACCAACGGATGGCGCAGTGCCCGCAGCACCGGGGTCACCAGGCGCCACATCAGCAGTGCCAGCAGGAACCACAGCGTCCACGCCGTGGAGACGAACTCCAGGTGGAACTCATGTCCCAGCAGCAGCATCTTTCCTGTTTCGTGGAGCAGCTGGAAGATCAGATAGGGCACGAGCATCGCGGTCAGCAGGCGCCGCACCTGGCGGGGCTCATTGCGGTACGAGCGGGAGAGGAAACCGGAGATCGCCACGAAGGCCGCCATATGGAACGAATAGATCCAGGTGTAGATCGAATCCCCGACCGCTCCCGAGTTGGCCTCGAAGCTCTCCAGCGTGTGCCCGACCACGACGAGCGTGATGAGGATGCCCCGGGCGTTGTCCAGGAACGGGTCGCGCACCTTCTTCGCAGGAGCATGGCCGTCCGTGACCGCGGGACGCAGTCGGCTCGGGTCTGCGTCGGTCATGGATCTCCTCGATGCTCACGGCAGGAACGATCGCGTCAGGCTACGGCGACCCCTCGGGCACTCGTCCGAGGCGCGCCTGTGAGATGCGGCTGCAGTCCGGCACCGGACGTCCCGCAACGACCGGGCTCCGCCGCGCAACGGGAGCGGCGGAGCCCTGAGGGTCTCAGCTCCGGCCGCGGGCCCAGCCCTGACCGCCGGTGAGGTCCAGCTCGTGCGGCAGCGGGTTGCCGTAGCGGTGGTTCGTCGCACTGATCGCCTGCTCGTGCACGAAGGGCAGCAGCTCCACCCGGCCGTCGACGACCACGTCTCCGGTGAACAGTGCGACGTCGATGCGGTCCGCGATCGCGGCGCGCAGCGCGGGGTCGCTCTGACCGAGCAGGCGGATCCGTGACTGCTCGAGGGCGGGGATCCGCCCGGCGAAGGCGGTGGCGTCCTCGACCTGCACCGCCGAGTCGACGAGCCCTGCCTCCCGGGCTGTGCCCGCGAGGTCCTGGGAGGGGACGGACACCTCGATATCGGCGTCGACGGTCGCGGCGGCGTGCAGCACCCGCTGCAGCTCCTGCGCCGAGGTGCCCTCAGCGGCCCTGATCATCACCGGCAGCGACAGGTGCCGCAGCACGTTGATCTCGCCCTGGAGCTCCTGCGCATCGCGCGGGACGAAGGTGCTCGCCCACTGCTCGCGATCGCTGTGACGCGCTGCGGCCAGCCAGGACTCCGCGTCCTGCTGCCGGTCGGGAACCCCGGCGGCGTCGGACCAGTCCATCAGGTGCACCAGGTAGTTCGGGCCGCCCGCCTTCGCGGTCTGGCCGATCGCCGAGCGCTTCCAGCCGCCGAAGGGCTGGCGCTCCACGATCGCGCCGGTGATGCCGCGGTTGACGTACAGGTTCCCGGCCTCGACGTGCTCGGTCCACCACGCGACCTCAGTGGGCTCCAGGGAGTGGATCCCGGCGGTCAGCCCGAAGGCGGTGCCGTTCTGGATCCTCACCGCGTCCTCGAGGGTGTCGGCGTGGATCACGCCGAGCACCGGGCCGAAGTACTCGGTGAGGTGGAAGGGCGAGTCCTCTTCGACCCCGGTGCGGACCCCGGGGGAGAACAGCGTGCCCGCCTCGTCGAGCTGACGCGGGCGGGAGAGCCATTCCTCCCCCTCGGAGAGCTCGGTGAGCCCGGAGCGCAGCTTCTCACCGGGCGGCTCGATCACCGGGCCCATCTGGACCGTCGGGTCCGTCGGCCGGCCCACGTGCAGGCTCAGCACCGCGTCGGCCAGCTGCGCGGTGAACCGGCGGGAGGTGGTGACCGATCCGACGGTGATCACCAGCGAGGCGGCCGAGCATTTCTGGCCCGCGTGGCCGAAGGCGCTCGCGGCGACATCGTGCGCTGCGAGGTCGAGATCGGCCTGCGGGGTGACGATGATCGAGTTCTTGCCGCTGGTCTCGGCGAGGATCCGCAGCTCGGGACGCCAGGAGGCGAACAGCGCGGCGGTGTCCGAGGCGCCGGTGAGGATCAGCTGCGAGATCCGCGGATCGGAGATCAGTGCGCGGCCCACCTCGTTCTCGGGCACGTCGACGAGGGTGAACACGCCCTTCGGCACCCCGGCCTCGTGCAGCAGGCGGCCGATCAGAGCGCCGCAGCGTCGGGATTGCGGCGCGGGCTTCATGATCACCGCGCTGCCGGTCACCAGGGCGGCGACGACGCCGCCGGTGGGGATCGCGACCGGGAAGTTCCAGGGCGGGGTGACCAGGGTGAGGGGCCGTGCCTGGGCGCTCACGTCGCCGAGACCTGCCAGGCGCTCGGCCTGTTCGGCGTAGTAGAGGGCGAAGTCGATCGCCTCGCTCACCTCCGGATCGCCCTGCTCGAACGTCTTGCCGGTCTCGGAGGCCATCACCTCCAGCAGCTCACCGCGATGCGCGGCCATGGTTCCGGCGACGCGGCGCAGGATCATCGCCCGCTTCTCGACCTCCAGCGCCGCCCAGGCCGGCTGCGCAGCGAGGGCGTCGGTGAGGGTCTCGTCCACGGCCTCGACGGTCTCGAGCCGTGCGGCCCGGACCTCCGCGACGCCGAGCTGCGAGCCGCGGATGCGATGGGTGATCCGGGCGGCCCACTCCTGGTTCATGGGGGTCGACAGATCGGTGTCGGGCGTGTTGCGGAAGGCTCCGGGGACCGCCGGCAGCGCGGGGTCACCGAGCTGCAGGGCGGTCTGTCCGTCCGCGACCTCCGCACCGCGGTCCTGGTCGCGATGGGTGGGCAGCGAGGTCTCCCGCAGCGCACGGTCCAACGCCCGGGAGAAGCGCTGCTGCTCACGAGCGAAGAGCGACTCGGAGCTGTCGAGCTCGAAGGCCGCGGAGAGGAAGTTCTGCGAGGAGGCGTTCTCCTCCAGGCGCCGCACCAGGTAGGAGACGGCGACGTCGAAATGGCGGGGGTGCACGATCGGCACGTACAGGCGCATGGTGCCGGTGGCCTCGCGCACCACCGCCTGCTGTCCCGGCGTCATGCCGGCGAGCATCTCGAACTCGACGCCGTGCCCGGGGCCGGCCGGGATGCCGCGGCTCTGCATCAGCAGGTGGGCGAAGGCGACGTCGAAGAGGTTGTGACCGGCCACGCCGAGGTGGACGGCCTCGAGCTTCTCGGGGTCCAGCGCCTCCAGCAGCATGCGCTTGTACTGCGCGTCGGTCTCCTCCTTGGACAACAGCGGTGCCTGGGTCCAGCCGTGCACCGAGGCGTCGACCTGCTCCATCGCCAGGTTGGCGCCCTTGACCAGGCGCACCTTGAGAGGCTCTCCGCCGTCGGCCACCCGGCGTTCGGCGAAGCGGCGCAGACGGGCCATCGCCGAGGGGGCGTCCGGCAGGTAGGCCTGCAGCACGATCCCGGCGTGCAGGGAGGCGAGCTCGGGACGGTCCAGGAGCTTCTCGAAGACCTGCAGGGTCAGTTCGAGGTCCCGGTACTCCTCCATGTCCATGTTCAAGAAGGTGGGGTTCTCGCCGCGGGTGGCTTCGAGGTACAGCGGCAGCAGCGTCTCGACGATGTGGTCGACGGTCTCGTCCGCCGCCCACAGCGGCAGGTGGTCCACGATCGAGGACACCTTGATCGAGGCGTAGTCGACGTCCTCGCGGGCCACCAGCTCGCGCACGCCCTGGAGACGGCGGTCGGCCTCCTGGGCGCCGAGCACCGCCTCGCCCAGCAGGTTGATGTTCAGCTTCGTGCCGTCGGCCGTGAGGCGCTGGATCGCGCTGCTCAGCGGTCGGGGACGCGCATCGAGGATCAGGTGGCCGACCATGCGGCGCATCGTGGCCTGCGCGGTGGGCACCACGAGCGAGGGCACGAGCGTGGACGCAGCACCGCCCAGAGCGATGACCCCGCGCAGCGCAGCGGGGAGGAAGGCGGGCGGATCCTGGGCGAGGCGGCGCAGCTCGACGGCGGCGGCGTGTGGATCCTCCGGCCGGATCACGCGGTCCACGAAGGCCAGGGTGAAGTCCAGTCCGTTCGGGTCCTGCAGCAGGTCCGAGAGCATCTTCGCCGGTCCCGGCACGTGACGGGTGGCGGCGGCGTCCACCCAGGTGCGGACCTGCGCCGAGACCTCATCGAGGGTCGGGACGGTACGGGCGGTATCGAGCGGGGACTGCGAGGGGTTCACAGGGGACAACAGAGTTCTCTCCTCGTTCATGGATCACGGCGACGGTGCTGTGGGGCGGGCGACAGGAGGATCGGCGTGACCGGTGTCCCCGTACCTAGATCGTAAGACCTCGCGCGTCCTGCCGATACCGCGATCAGGACCTGTTCGTGGAGGTTGTGTGACCGAAGTGGGACCAAAGGGGGACGAGCAGGCTCGGTGGCGTCCGGGACCGCTCGGTCGGCGCATCGCCGAGGCGGTGCGGGGCTGTGGCACGATGCAGGGCACATATCCGACGATGCAGGAGGCAGTGATGAAGAGGTTCATTTTCGTAGCCGGGCTCGCGATCGGCTTCGTGGTCGGCTCCCGGATGGGTCGCGGTCCCTACGATTCCCTCGAGCGCACGGCCCACCGGGTCGCCGAGGACCCCGAGGTCCAGCGCCGCGCCGCGACGGCGAGGGAGACCGCGTCGAGGGTCGCGCAGGACACCGCCTCGACGGTCAAGGAGAAGGGCCCGGAGGTCGCCTCCAAGGCGCAGGACGCCGTGGTCGGCGCCGCCGGGTCGGCCAAGGAGCGCCTCGGCGGCTCGCCCGACGCCCCGGACGAGGACGCCGCGACGGTGGCCGGGAACTCTGCGGACAGCGCCCACGCCGGCGGTGACGCCGAGGTCGGCGAGGATCGCCCCCTGAGCTCCTGAGCTTCCCGCTCAGCTCAGGGACGCGCCGGTGTCACCCCAGGACGGTGACCCCGGCGCGTCCCTGTTCCTCCATGAAGCAGGAGCCGCACAGCGACATATAGGTCACCGTCTCCCCATCGATCGCGACCTGCTCGCCCTCGAAGACGAAGCGACCGTCGACGGCGCGGCAGTTGAACTCCGCCTGGGAGCCGCAGCGGCACATGGTCGGCAGCTTCTCGATGTTGTCAGCGAGCTCGAACAGACGCGCGGCACCGGGGAACATCGCGGTGCGGAAATCCGCGCGCAGCCCGTAGCAGATCACCGAGACCCCGTCGAGCTTCGCGATCCGGAACAGGTCGTCGATCTGGTGCGG
Organism: Brachybacterium sp.; assembly: GCA_030451965.1. Classification (GTDB taxonomy): domain Bacteria; phylum Actinomycetota; class Actinomycetes; order Actinomycetales; family Dermabacteraceae; genus Brachybacterium. The sequence continues at coordinate 8,097 of JAKDNE010000123.1, forward strand.
TTCGAGGAACTGCGCCTCGTCCACCAGGACGCAGTGCAGCGGGCGCAGCTTCCGTTCGTCGGCCGTGGCGTCGACGAGGGCGCGCAGGTCGTCACCGATCGCCGCGAGCACATCCACCCGTCTCCTCGCGCCGCCGCGGGCGACCACCCAGTCCTCGCCCTTGGTGTCCAGCGCCGGCTTCACGGTCAGTGTGGCCAGGCCCCGCTCGTCGTAGTTGTACGCGGTCTTGATCAGGGTGTCGGACTTTCCGGAGTTCATCGCTCCGTACTTGAAGTGCAGCTTGGCCATGCGGGTGCTCCGGAGGTCGGGGGAGGGGATCAGAAGGCGTCCAGGACGCTGGGCCGAGGACCGGCCAGCAGTGCGTCCAGGAAGGCCTCGGCGGGCGGATCGGCCTCGGCGTGCAGGCCGAGACGGCGGGCATCGGCGAGGGTGCGGCCGCCGACGAGCAGGAGGGAGGTGGCGTGGATGTCCAGACGGCAG
>JAKDNE010000514.1 GCA_030451965.1 Brachybacterium sp.
CGGGGCGGGACAGCGGGGGTATCAGGAGGGGCGCTGTCCCCGGACTTTCACATCGATCAGGCCACCTCCCTTTCTTCTCGACGACGGACCCAGGTGTGAGATCTGCCATACACGCTACTGTTGGCTTTTCAGAGGTATGACAGAAATAGTGAACGGCGATGCGTGCCGTCGGGGCGGGTCCACGACCCGGTGACCGGGAGCAGGAGCAGCGAGGCGATGACAGCAGGTGAGGACGAGAGATTCGCAGCTGAGCTGCGCAGCGCCATTGCGCAGAGCGGCCTGACCCTGACGGCGATCTCCCAGCGCTTAAGGACGCGTCAGCGCCCGGTCAGCGTCGCCACGCTGAGCAACTGGCAATCAGGGGGGAGCCTGCCCGGCGGCGAGCAGTCGCTCGGGGTGGTGGCGGCGCTCGAGGAGCTGCTGGGCCGGCCTCCCGAGTCGCTCGCGGAGCTCGTGGGGGCACCACGTCTGCGCGGTCGGTCGGCGCGGACCACGACCTTCCTCGGCCACCGCTCCAGCAAAGAGGTGTTCAACGATGCGCTCCGGGAGCTCGGTTTCATCTCGGCGCAGCAGTACGCCCATGAGCGGGTGTTCCATCAGCTCGCGATCCTCGACTCGTCCAGATCCGTGCAGACATTCGACTTCCGGCTGATCGTGCGGGCTCTCGAATCAGGGGTGTGCCGGCTGCCGGCGGTGTACGTCCTGGAGCCGACGGAGCCGAACATCGCGCCGCACTTCATCCCCCTCGAGGGATGCTCGATCGGCCGTCGGGTGTTCTGGCCCGAACGCCGTGTGTACGGCGCCGAGCTGCTGGTGGACGGGCGGCTCGACGCCGGCCAGGTCGCCGCCTTCGCCTACCGGGTCGAGCTGAACGCCCAGGCCGAGGACATGACAGCGGTCGTGTACAGCCTCCCGCGACGCGCCAACGATGTGCTGCTCGAGGTCGAGTTCCGCGGCGATCGTCAACCGATGGACTGTGAGAGGTACCAGCGCACGGAGTCCGGGGAGTCCACCACCGGGGTGCGGCTGGATCGTCGGGACCGACTCCAGGTCAGCGAGGCCCGCTTCGGACCCGGGACGCTGGGGCTGCGGTGGGCGTGGGAGAACGAGTGCGACGACGACGATGATGAGGACGACGAGGACGACGACCGCGTCGCCGCCGCTGTGTGACGCACCCGGCGTCCCGCGATGGTCCTCGCCGCAAGGGTGCACCTCGGCGTATCCTCGGAATCTGTACCCGACCGTACGGGGAGGCGTGGACATGGGCTTCACCGGCCAGAACATCGTGGTGGGCTACGACGACACCACGGCGGCGATGGCGGCCGTCCGGTGGGCGGGAGACCTCGCCAGGAGCACGGAGTCCACGCTGCGCCTCGTCCATGCCTGGACCTGGCCCCTGCTCGGGCAGGGCATGACGGGGATCCCGGTGCTCGACCCGACGGGCCCCCGCAACCAGGCCATGAGGCTCCTCGACGACGCCGCCGAGCGCGTCGCAGCCCAGTTCCCCGAGGTGCCGGTCACCGCGGAGCTGCTCTCCGGGACGCCGCGGGAGG
>JAKDNE010000124.1:0-7500 GCA_030451965.1 Brachybacterium sp.
CGGCCTCGGCTTCGTCACCGAGTCGACGCGAGGTCTCCCCCAGCATCGCCAGCGCCCGCAGGAAGCCCCGGTTCGGGGAATGGGAGGCGGGGATCGGCCCCTGTCCGCGCCCGCCGGACTTCCGCAGCGCGTCCAGGCCGCGGTGGTAGCCGGTGCGGGCGTAGGCGTAGGCAGCGACATCGTCGCCGTCGGTCATCGCGTCCTGAGCAAGGGTGGCCCAGGCGAGCGGGGAGTCGAGATGACGCGCGGTGATCTCCCGCGGATCACCGTCGATCAGCTCCTCGCTCACCTGGACATCGACGAAGTCGTCGGGAAGTCGGGTGTCGGGAATGCCCAGAAGGTTCCCGCTGGTGAGGTTATCGGTACGATCAGCCATGCAAGCATCGTAGGCGGTGTCGCCTGATGACCACATGACCGGAATGATTCACCCATGTCACACACGCAGGACGGGTCTGAGCTCCTCACCGGGCCCGGTGCGGGAGGACTGCTCCGCTCGGCCGTCGGCAACTCCGGTGGAGTGCTGCACAGCTGGCAGCTCGACCACGTCGACCACCGTCCCGGGCGCAGCACCAAGGCGCTCTACCGCACCCAGGTGTCCTGGCCCGCGCTGGACGGTCCGCAGGCGCCGGCGCGCGAGGAGCTGTTCGGCGCCAGCGCCCATATCGGCGAGCGCGAGAAGAATCTCTACGTCGCCGAGCAGACCCTGGTGATGACCGACGGCGACATCAACGTGCGCGTGTGGCGCTACCCCCACGATCCCTGGCTGCCGATGCTGCCGCTGGTCTGCTACCCGGACATCGTCGGCCGCACCCTGCACGACCTCGGCGCCGCCATCGGCCCGGACCCGTCCGTACCGATCGCGATCGACGTCGTGTCCTACCGTCCGGGGCGCCGGGCGGTGCTGCGCGCCTCACAGGGCGAACAGGCCGTCTACCTCAAGGTGATGCAGCCCCATCGCAGCGGGGAGATCGTCGACCGCCATCATCGACTGCTCGCCGCCGGTGTCCCGGTGCCCGAGGTGATCGCCCACCACAATGGGCTGGTGGTCCTCGCCGAGCTCCCCGGCAGACCCCTGGCCCGCGCGGTGATCGACGAGGGGGTGGACGCCTGCCGGGCCGAGGATCTGGTGGCCCTGCTGGACCGGCTGCCCGCCTCGATGTACTCGCTCTCGCTGCGCCCGCCATGGACCGACTCGGTGGAGTTCTACTCCGGCATCGTCAGCTCGTCGGTCCCCTCGCTCGGGCCGCGGCTGGATGCCCTGGTGCGGTCGATCCGGGACGGTCTGACCGCTCTCGAGCAGCGGAAGGACATGCGCCCGCACGACGTGGTGCACGGAGACTTCTACGAGGCACAGGTGTTCGTCGAGAACGGCAGGGTGGTGGGCCTGCTCGACATCGACACCGTGGGTCCGGGCCGGCGTGCCGACGATCTGGCCTGCCTGCTCGCCCACCTCAGCGTCCTGGCCGACTACGGCAACGCCGGCCGCATCGATCGCGCCACGCAGGAGCGGGTCGAGGAGGCCATCCGCACCTGGCACGAGATGTTCTCGGAACGGGTCGACCCCACCGAGGTCGCGCTCCGCTCTGCCGGAGTGGTGCTGTCCCTGGCCACCGGTCCGCACCGCCAGCAGGAGGCGGCGTGGGAGGCCGCGACCGAGGCGATCGTGCGCGTCGCCGAGGAGTGGGTCTCCGAGGCCCGCCGCGCCGAGTCCCGGCGGCGTGAGTCCGAGGCCGCGAAGCAGGCCGCGAACGGCCCGGTCACCGGCTCACGGCCGATCGATCCCGTCCCGCCGACGCAGGGCCCGACGGGGGTGCGCCAGGCCCCGTCCCCGAGGTACCCCGGCTCCGCCCAGCAGTCCGCGCCCTCGCAGCAGGTACCGCCGCAGCAGCAGGCGGTCCCGCCGCAGCCCCCTGCACCGCAGCGCACCTCGTCGCAGCCCTCCGGACTCTCCGCGTACTCGGCTCCGCCGGCGAGCACCGCTCCCCTGCCTCCGCAGAGCATCTCCCCACGACCGGTCCAGACCACCGAGCCGCACCCGCCCCAGCCGCAGCCCTCCGGCGGCCGGTCCGAGGACGGTGACGACTCCCCCACCCAGGAGCGACGGATCGACCCGATCCTCCCGGGCTGACGGTCTCCTGGACCGACGGCCGCCGACAGCTCCCGGCCCCGCGGAGCTGTGCCACCATCGGAGCATGCGTGCAGTGCTCCAGAGAGTCGACGGTGCCCAGGTCGAGGTGGACGACGAGGTGGTCGGCGCGATCGACGGCGAGGGCCTGCTCGCCCTGGTGGGCGTGACCCATGAGGACGGCCCCGAGCAGGTGGCCACGATCGCCCGGAAGATCTGCGAGCTGCGGATCCTGGACGGCGAGCGCTCGGTGCTCGACGCCGGCGCACAGGTGCTGGTGGTCTCCCAGTTCACCCTCTACGGCGATGCGCGCAAGGGGCGTCGGCCGTCCTGGAGCGGAGCCGCACCGGGCCCGGTCGCCGAGCCCCTGGTCGCGCAGGTGGTCGAGGCGATCCGGGAGCGCGGGATCACCGTCGCGACCGGCCGCTTCGGCGCCATGATGCGGGTGGGGCTGACGGGCGACGGGCCCTTCACGATCCTGCTCGAGGCCTGAGCACCGCCCACCGGCGGCCCGTGGGCAGGACCTGCACTCCCCCGCCCTGCCCGCGTACCCTGATCCCATGACCTACACACTCGTGCTGCTCCGCCACGGCGAGAGCGACTGGAATGCGAAGAACCTGTTCACCGGCTGGGTGGACGTCCATCTGACCGAGAAGGGCCGGCAGGAGGCCACGGAGGGCGGCGACCTCCTCAAAGAGGCCGGGATCCTCCCCGATGTGGTGCACACCTCCCTGCAGCGCCGGGCCATCATGACCGCGAACCTGTCCCTCGACGCCGCGGACCGCCACTGGATCCCCGTCAAGCGCGACTGGCGCCTGAACGAACGCCACTACGGCGCGCTGCAGGGCATGAACAAGGCCGAGATCCGGGAGAAGTACGGCGAGGAGCTGTTCATGGCCTGGCGCCGCTCCTACGACACCCCGCCGCCCGAGATCGAGTTCGGCACCGAGTTCTCCCAGGACCAGGACCCGCAGTACGCGGACCTCGGCGACCAGCTGCCGAAGGCCGAGTGCCTCAAGGACGTCGTCGAGCGCTTCCTGCCGTACTGGGAGGAGGGCATCAAGCCCGACCTGGTCGAGGGGAAGACGGTGCTGATCGCCGCCCACGGCAATTCGCTGCGCGCACTGGTGAAGTACCTCGACGGCATCTCCGACGAGGAGATCTCCGGGCTGAACATCCCCACCGGCCAGCCGCTGGTGTACGAGCTGGATGAGGACTTCCAGCCCGTCGAGAAGGGCGGCCGCTACCTCGATCCGGTCGCCGCGAAGGCCGCGGCGTGGGGGGCCGCAACCCTGTTAAAGATTTCCGCGCTCGTGCGTGCGCATAGGGCGCCCCCCCGTCGCTTGGTGGGGGCGCCTTCTGCGTCGGGGGCTGATCTGCCGACGAGGAGGGTCAGCGGCGGCACCGGCTGCCGAACAGGCTGCGAGTGATCTCGCGGCCCAGCTCACATCGGGCAGGTGGCGGGCACTACCGTGTGCGCATGACCGATGATTCCCAGTTCGAGGTCCTCGGCGATCCGCCGCAGGCCGTCCGCGCCACCGAGGAGCTGCCCCCTGCCGCGATCGCGGCGATGCTGCAGGCCCCGTCGGCCCCCGCGCTGCTGGAGCTGCTGGGCATCACCGGCCAGGATCACATCGAGCTCAGCGCCGTGATCGGCCCCGCCGTGCAGGACCAGGAGGTCCTTGCGGAGATCACCACCACCGCGAACCTGCTGCGGGCCGGAGCCGGACTGGACGTTCCCGAGGCGGACCTCGGCGCCCGAGAGCAGGAGCACGCGCGCCTGCAGGAGCGGCTCGCGCCGGGCGAGGGTCTGATCGCGATCCTCGCCCTCGTGGTGAGCACCTCCACGGTGCGCGCCTGGCACCGGGAGCGGGGCCTGAGCACCGAGCAGTCCTGGCAGGTGCTCGCGGACCTCGGCCAGCAGATGCGCATCCACCGCCGCAGCAGCGGCCGACTGGGGCTGCATCAGCTGCCCTGGATGGCGCTGAACTGGCGCGGCCGGCTGGTGCACCTGGGGAGGCTGCAGTTCGATCTGCACCGGGTCGGCGAAGGCACGGCTCAGGAGCGCTGGATGATCGGCACCCACATCCCCGCCACGGGCCCCCTGACGCCCGCGGCGGTGGACGACTCCCTGGCGCGCGCGACCGCCTACTTCAGCACCCGCTACGCCGATCTGGAGACGGGCCGTCCGGAGGGCGCCCCGCCGTTCGGCCACGAGTTCGACTGCGACTCCTGGCTGATCAACCCGCTGCTGGTCGAGGAGTTCGGTGCGGGATCGAACCTCGGCTCCTTCACGCAGCGCTGGGAGCTCCTCTCCCGCGACCGCGCCGACGACTCCGCGGCATTCTTCGTCTTCGGCGCGCGCCCACCGTATGACCCCGCCTCACTGCCGCGGAACACCCGGCTGGAGCGCCTGGTCGCGCAACGACTGAGCGACCGACGCGGCTGGGAGGTCGGGCTGGGGCGCTTGGTGAGGTGAGGGCTCCGCTCGTCGAGGCCCGGGTCAGAAGACGGGATCGCCCTCGTCGTAGTGGGCCAGGACATCGTCGAAGGCGGTCCCGAGATCCAGGCCGCGGGCCATCGAGGCCGCGAACGCCGTCCGGGTGACGGCGAAGCCGAGCTGCACCGCGAGCATCGCGCGCTCATGGGCATCCTCGCCCTCGAGAGCCTCTGCGAGGACCACGACCATCTCGGTCTGCACCGACCGCAGGTTACCGGTGGAGTAGGAGTGCAGCCTCGGCTCCTTGGCCATCACCTGCTTCTTCAGCTCCCGCAGCTCCGGATCGACCGGGGCGGAGGCGGCGAACTCCCGCAGCACCGTCCGCAGCGCTCCCAGCGGTCCCGTCTCCTGGATCTTCTGGCGCAGGCGCCCCGCGATCTCGTCACCGTTCGCGCCGAGGACCCCGATGATGGCGGACTCCTTGGTGGCCCAGTGGTTGAAGAAGGTGCGGGTGGAGACCCCTGCCCGGTGGGCGATCGCCTCGACCGTGACGCCGGCCAGACCGTGCTCGTTCACGATTTCGAGGGCGGCGCGGTGCATGGCGATACGGGACTGGCGCTTCTTCAGCTCGCGCAGTCCCAGGGTCTCTTCGGTCGGGTGGTTCTCGTCGGTCACGGCTCCATCGTAGGTCCGACAGAGCACAGAAACTGCACTCAGTGAAATAGTGCATCGACTGCAAGAGTTGGATAGTCTCGTCCGGCCGAAGCCCGCTGACGTCCTGCGGCCGGTGGACGCTCCCGGCGCCCGTCGCTCTCGTCACCGTCCACACCACTCTCCTCGAGGAGCTCAGTGAGCACAGCAGCAACTGCCGCGCCGTCATCCGACGACGCATCCCCCTCTCCCAGCGCACCGGTCTTCACCGGTCTGGACCGGCAGGGCACCCTCGTCTTCGTCGGTCTGATGCTCGGCATGTTCGTCGCTTCGCTCTCGCAGACCATCGTCGGCCCGGCGATACCGCGCATCGTCGCCGAGCTCGGCAGTGTCGAGCACTACAGCTGGATCGCGAACGCCGCCATGCTGGTCTCCGCCGTGGCCGTGCCCGTCGTCGGCAAGCTCTCCGATCTCTACGGGCGCCGCTGATTCTACCTGGGCGGCCTGGCCATCTTCATGGTCGGCTCGATCCTGGCCGGCTTGGCGCAGGGGTTCTGGTTCCTGGTCCTCGCCCGCGCCGTGCAGGGTCTGGGGATGGGCACCCTGATGCCGCTGTCCCAGACCATCATCGGCGACATCATCCCGCCCCGTCAGCGGGGCAAGCACCAGGCCATCATGGGCGCAGTCTTCGGCGTGACCTCGATCGCCGGCCCGCTCGTCGGAGGTCTGGTCACCGACCACCTGGGCCGGCGCTGGCTGTTCTGCCTCACCCTGCCGGTCGGCGTCGCGGCCTTCGCCTTCATCCTGAAGTCCCTGCACCTGGAGAAGGCCTCGCAGCACGCCAGCGTCGACTATGCAGGCATCCTCACCCTCACACCGGGCCTGGTCCTCGCCCTGCTCGCCACCACCTGGGGCGGCGGCGACTTCGTCTGGACCTCGCCCGTGATCCTCGGGATGTATGCGCTGGGCGCGGTCTTCCTCATCGCCTTCGTCATCATCGAGACCAAGGTCGAGGAGCCACTGCTGCCGATGCACCTGCTGCTGCGGCCGATCGTGGCGCTGTCCGTGGCCGCCTCCTTCGCCATCGCGGTCGCGATGTTCGGCTCGATCATCTACATCCCGGTCTACGCGCAGGGCGTCATGGGCGTCTGCGCCACCAACTCCGGGATGATCCTGGTGCCGCAGTCGGTCGCCATGATCATCACCTCGATCATCGTGGGCCTGCTGATCTCGAAGACCGGCCGCTACAAGCCGTTCCTCATTCTCGGCGGCATCATGCTGATCATCGGCTACGGCCTGCTGGCCGCCCTCGAATACGGCGACACCCAGCTGCATCTCACCCTGGCGATGATCGTGATCGGTCTCGGCCTGGGTCTGTCGATGCAGGTGCACACGCTGATCGTGCAGAACGCCGTGGCCCGTCGCGAGCTGGCCCCCGCCACCGCGGCGATCCAATTCTTCCGCAACATCGGCTCCACCATCGGCACCGCGGTGCTCGGCACCGTGATGACCACCTCGATGTCCAGTTCGATCGCCACACAGATCCAGGCGCTCCCCGCAGAGCAGCTCGCGCAGCTGCAGGCCTCGGGCGGCGGGGTCTCGACCAGTGATCTCGAGAACGCGGTGCTGGATCCCTCGGCCCTTGACCAGCTGCCCTCCTTCCTCGTCGCACCGATCCGGATGGGCATGAGCGATGCGATGCACATGGTGTTCCTCACCGCCATCCCCTTCGTGGCGGCTGCACTGATCCTGTCGCTGTTCATCAAGCACGTCCCGCTGCGCGAGACCATCGAGTCCGCGGACGAGCTCGCCGCCCAGCCGGGCGCCGACGCCGCCGCGGAGCTCGGGGGCACCGGGTCCGAGCCACCGGAGCTGCACGCCCGCACCGGCCCGATCTCGGTGATCGATCCGGAGCAGGACGCGGCCCAGGAGGGCGACAGCACTCGCTCCGCGGGCCGCGAACCCGTGCCCAGCAGCGAGCGCTGAGCAGCCCGCACCGAGCACCCGGCTCACCAGCTCCCCGAGCGGCCTCCGGCACTCGATGCCGGGGGTCGTTCGCCGTCACGTCGAAGCCCCCTCCGCTCCCATGGAAAGATGGCCCCATGCTGCTGACCGATCACGTCCCGCCCATGATGCCCGCGGCCCTGGAGGGTCGACTGACCACCCGGGTGCCGATCGAGGCCGACGTCCCGGCAGTCGTCGCGCTGGTCACCGCGGACATCCGCCGTCACACCCCGGACGGAGAGGCCGATGAGGCCGGCATGCGCTCGCGCATGGTGGGGCT
>JAKDNE010000125.1 GCA_030451965.1 Brachybacterium sp.
CGCCGCGCGTCACCGCGGAGCCAACGCCCGGTGGATCCGCGCCGCGGCGTCAGGGCGAGAGCACGTTCTCCAGGTCGGAGGCGTCCACCAGCGGGTCATCCCGGTCGACGGTCACCTGCGAACGGGCGATCAGCCGGGCCCTGCCCGTGGTCGTCGAGTCCCAGGCGGGGAGGTCGCCGACGGTCGTCCGGCCGACCAGGGCGCCGACGAAGGGTTGCCCCGCGGCGAGATCGTCTCCAGCGTGTCCCCGGGGACGATCTCCCCGCGCTGGGCCATCAGCGCCAGGCGGGCGGAGGTGCCGGTCCCGGTCGGACTGCGGCAGATCACCCCCGGATGGACGTACGTCGCCGAACGGGATTCGGCCGTGCCGTCCTCCCGGGTCCGCACCGGCCCCATGAAGTGGACGAAGGGCAGGGGCCCACGTCGCCCAGGGTCGGGTGATCCTGGCGCAGTCCCGGGCGGGCCGCCCGCACGAAGACGTCGGCGAAGGCGGCCAGCGCGACCTGTACCTCCGGACGGAGGGCGAAGACGTGGTCGGCCGCCATGTTCAGCGCGTAGTAGGCGCCGCTCCACACCAGGTCGAACTCCACCCGGCCGTAGAAGGGGACCTCCACGCCCATGCCCTGTTCGGCGACGTAGGCGGGTTCGCCCTGCGTGGTGATCGACTTGACGCGCCCGTCGACGTTGCGGGCGGTGATCCGGACCAGTCCCGCCGGCGAGTCGAGAACGAGGGCCTGCAGCCCCTCGGTCATGGGGATCATCCCGGGCTCGAGTAGAGCGGTCGCGGCACAGATGGTGTTGGACCCCGAGTAGAGGGGGTAGCCCATCGCCTCCATGATTATGTAGCCGGCCTCTGCCACCGGATGCGCGGCGTCGACGATGAGGTCTACCGACATTGCCGGGGCGCTCACGCGGTGCCCGGGCGCCGGGTTCTGCCTAGTACCCTGCTCCCGTGCCCTCCACGACCGATGACGTCCTCGACCTGCCCGGCCTGCCCGCGGATCGCCCTGCGGAACCCGGTCTGGCCGATCCGGAGCATCCCCATCCGGGACAGTGGCGACTGAACGCCGTGCAGGTCTCCAACTGGGGGACCTTCCACGGCACCCATGATCTGGCGATCTCCTCCAAGGGGTTCTTCCTCACCGGCGGCCCCGGCACCGGCAAGTCGACCCTGCTGGACGCGGTCAGCGCGCTGCTCACCCCGCCGCGCACCCTGCAGTTCAACGCGGCCGCCTCCGAGGCCGGCCCGAACCGTTCGAAGTACCGCCGCACCGTGGCCAGCTACGTGCGCGGCGCCTGGGCGATGGCCTACGACCAGGCCACCGGGGAGTTCAGCCAGGAGGTGCTGCGGGAGAAGACCACCCTGTCGGTGCTCACGCTGCGGTACAGCGACGGCAGGGGCGGCACCATCCAGCTCTCCCGGCTGCTCCTGCTGCATGCCGGCCACTCCGCGGACTCGGACGTCAAGAGCCTGTACGTCATCGCCCGCAAGCCCCTGGATGTCACGGATCTGCGCCAGTTCGTCTCCACCCAGATCGAGGGCAAGGCGCTCGAGGCCGCGCATCCGGGCACCCAGACCTTCCGTCAGTTCCGCGAGTACCGTGCCGCCTTCTGCCAGCTGCTGGGCATCCCGGACGAGAAGGCGCTGGGGCTGCTGCACAAGATCCAGTCCGCCAAGGAGCTCGGTGACGTCAACGCTCTGCTGCGCGACTACATGCTCGATGCACCGCGCACCTTCGACCTCGCCGACCAGGCGCTGGCGAACTTCCAGAACCTCTCCGAGGTGTACGAGGCGCTGGTGACCGCCCGCGAGCAGCGTGATCTGCTGCGCTCTCTGCGCGGCTCCCACGAGGACTGGACGGCCATGCGCGAGCGCGGCGGCGCCCTGGTGGACCGCCGCGCGGATATCGACGTCTTCGCCGCCCAGCACCTGGTGCGACTGCTGGGGGACGAGACCGGCCGGCTCCAGCTCGAGCGGGACCGGCTCGCCGCCCAGCAGCGTCGGCTCACCCAGGACGTGGCCGAGGCCCGGTCCGATCTCGCCCAGCTCAAGGAGCAGCGCAAGCGCGCCGGTGGCGGGGAGATCGATGACTGGAAGCAGCAGATCGCCGGACTCGAGGTGGAGCGGGAGCGGCGTCGTGAGCGCGGCACCGAGTTCGCCGCCCAGCTGGCCACCGTCGAGCTGAGCACCCCGGCGGGGGAGGACATGTTCCTCGCGCTGCAGCGCGAGGTGACGGCGCTGCGCGACTCCCTGGAGGACGACGAGAAGGGGGCCGACGCCGCCCGCTGGGAGGCGGAGGCGGCCGTGCGCGAACTGGCCCAGACCCTCGCTCGCACTCGGGAGGAGCTCGCCTCCCTCACCTCCCGCGCCTCGAACCTCCACTCCGAGGACGTCGCCCTGCGTGACCACATCGCCGCCGAGGTCGGTATCGCCCCCACCGAGCTGCCCTTCGCCGCCGAGCTGCTGCAGGTGCGCACCGGGGAAGAGGAGTGGACCGCCGCCGCCGAACAGGCGCTGCGCGGCCTGGCCCGCTCGATCCTGGTCCCGGACCGCATCTACCGCGAGGTCGCCGCTGTCATCGACCGCACCAAGCTGCGGCGTCGGATCTCCTACAACCGGGTCAACACCGACCTGCGCCGCCCGGCCAAGCACGTCGATGAGCGCTCGCTGGCGGCGAAGCTCGACGTCAAGGACGGCGAGTTCCACGTCTGGCTGTCCCACGAGATCGCCGCCCGCATGGATTACACCTGCGCGGAGAGCCTCGAGGAGTTCACCCGGCTGAACCGGGCCGTGCTGCGCTCAGGACAGATCAAGCACTCCGCCACCCGGCACGAGAAGAACGCCGACCGGCAGATCAACGACCGCTCCCAGTGGGTGCTGGGCTTTGACAACCGGGCCAAGCGCGCCGTGTTCGAGTCCGAGCGCACCCGGGCCGAGCAGGCCCTCTTCGAGGCCCAGGCCCGACGCAAGGACGTCGAGACCGAGCGGGAACGGCGCCGTGAGCGCCTCTACGCACTGCAGCTGATCAGCGCCGTCACCTGGGATGACATCGACGCCGCCTCCGTCGCGCGGCGTGTGGCGAACCTGCGCGACATGGTGCGCGCCGCGGAGGACGGCTCCGCCGCGCTGTCCGAGCTGGCTCGTCAGATCGACGACGTCGAGCAGTCCATCGCCGGCAGCGACGAGGAGCTGCTGGAGGTGGTGCGCAGTGCGGGCAAGCTCGGCGAGCAGGCCGAGCGCGCCGAGGAGCGCCTCCTCGAGGCCCGCGAGCGTGTCGCGGAGTCGACCCTCGATCCCACGGTCGAGCGGGAACTGGCCGAGCGCTTCGCCGCGATCGCCCCCACCCTGGTGCTGTCGACCATCGACCAGGTCACCAAGGACGCCTCCGCGACCCTGGACGCAGAGCTGATGGGTCTGACCCGCCGCACCTCCCGCGCCGAGGAGGACATGCGCACCGCGATGCGTGAGTTCTCCCGCCGCTGGCCCGCCCAGGCGGGGGACACCGCCCCGACGCTCGAGGGGGTGGACGACTACCTCGCGATCCTGCTGCGGATCGAGGAGGAGAAGCTGCCCGAGGTCGAGGACCGCTTCTTCGAGTTCTTCACCGGCAACACCCTCGGTGACGTGCAGGCGCTGGCCACCGCCATCGCCAGGGAACCGGCGGAGATCCGCAAGCGCCTGCAGCGGATCAACTCCCTTCTGGCGCAGGTCGAGTTCCACTCCGGACGCTTCCTGCAGCTGTCGATGCGGCCGGTGCACCTGGCGGCGCTGGACGAGTTCAAGCGCGCGCTCGAGGAGGCGGTGGCGGACACCGCGCTCAACGACATCTCCCGCGACCGCGACCTGGCCGAGGAGCGCTTCTTGTCGCTGCGGCACCTGATGGACATGATCGGCGCGGCCCGCACCCGCGACGACCAGGTCTCGCGGGTGATCCTGGACGTGCGCCGCCATGTGCACTTCCATGCCGAGGAGGTCGACACCGAGGGGACCGTGGTCCACGCCCATGAGTCCGGCGGTCCGCTCTCGGGCGGTCAGAACGAGCGGCTCGCCACCTTCTGCCTCGCCGCGGCCCTGCGCTACCAGCTGGCGGGCACCGGGCAGGAGGTCCCCAGATACGCGCCGATCATCATCGACGAGGCGTTCTCCAAGGGTGCGGGCAAGTTCATCACCGCTGCCATGGAGTCCTTCCGCCATTTCGGTTTCCAGGTGATCCTCGCCAACCCGGGGAAGAACCCGCAGGCCCTGGCTCCGTTCATCGGGGGCGTCGGCGTCGTGTCGATCCGGCAGGATCGCTACTCCTCGGTCGCGCCGGTGCAGTTCGTATCGACCATCACCGACGAGTAGAGCCGGGCGTCGATGGGGAGTTCTCCCCATCGGCAGCAGCCCTCAGGATCAGTACTCTGGTCGCCAACCGTTCCGGCCGAACGGTGCAGGGTGAGGCGGCCGCCCCGGGCGGCACGAGGGTGGAAGGTGAACGGCGATGTCAGCTCTCCGCTCCGATGCACCCGATTCGATCCCCAGCCAGGACGAGACCCATCACCGGATGCACGCGCTGCTGACCTCGGTCACCAGTGCGGTGCTCGAGGAGCAGCCCGGTCTGCTCGACTTCCACGATCGTCGTCCCCAGCGGGACCGCTCCTCCGGCGACTCATGGCGCGGGCTGCGGACCCTGTGCCATGTCAGCGCGCTGTTGGCGAGCACGGGGGTTCCTGCGAGCTCGGAGGGTGCCACCGCCCGACTGCTGGCTGTCGCGGACGAGATCGCGACCTCCCGGGGGATGCATCGCCGGTCGGAGCGGGCAGGGACGGGGATGATCACCGTCCGCTGGACGAACGCGACCGGCGACCTGCTCGAGATGATCGTCGGCGTCCGCGTCGCGGTGCGTGCGATCAGTGCTCCGTTCCTGCCGGGCTCGCTGACCCCGATGGCCACCACCAGCCCGGCCTCGAGCCTCAGCCCGCTGACGCCGCCGCCGCGCCTGGTGCGCTGATCCGCTCCAGCGCCCCCAGCGGGATGGCCAGCCAGTCCGGGCGGTTCCGCGCCTCGTACAGCGCCTCGTAGACGGCCTTGTCGGCCTCGAAGGCGTTCAGCAGGACCGTGCGGACCGCGAGGTCAGCGGGCTCCCCGGCGCACTGCTCGTAGCCGGCGAGGAAGGCGGCGCGGGCGTCGACCGCCCAGGCGGTGGCATCGGCTCCCTGCTCCCGCCGCACCGCCCCGGCGACGTAGTCGAGGCTGCGCAGCATCCCGGCCACGTCCCGCAGCGGGGAGTCGGGCCGGTTGCGCTGGGCCAGCGGACGCAGCGGCTCGCCCTCGAAATCCAGCAGCACCCATCCCCGTTCCGGCGCCAGCAGCACCTGGCCCAGGTGGAGGTCGCCATGGATGCGCTGCATCGCCGGCCACGGCACCTCGAGCGCCGCCTCCAGCAGCCCCTCGAGCGCGCCGCGATGAGCCGCGACCCGCGGGACCTCGGCGGAGACCGCGGTGAGGCGCTGCCTCATCCCCTCCACATTCCGCTCCACCGTCGCGGGGTCGGCGGCCGCAGTTCCGAGGGCGCGGGCGAGGTCTCCGTGGACCTCCGCCACCGTCATGCCCAGGCGACCTATCTCCTCGCCGACGTCCTCGCCGGAGGCGGCGTGACGCAGCGCGAGCCGCCAGGCGTCCTCGACCCCGGGCAGGAACTCCTGGGCCAGCAGGGAATGAGTGCGGATCCCGTCCACCCCCACGATCGCGGAGCCCACGAACGCAGGCACCCGCGAGCTCCCGGCGACGGTCAGCGCGGCCTGCAGCACCACATCGGGGTTCTCGCCGTCCTGCAGCACCCGGAACAGCTTCACGATCAGCGGGGAGGCGCCCTCGGTCTCGACGATGAGGGAGGTGTTGGACTGCTCCCCGGCCAGGACACGGCTCCGCATCGCGCGGCCCAGCGGGAGCGGCGCGTCGGGGACCGGGCGGTGGCACGAGAGGCCGAGGGACGGGCCCAGCGCCCCGTCCCCCGAGACCAGGGTGGCGATGATCGCAGCCCTCCCCTCGGCATCCCGTGCGGCGTCGTCCAAGCGCAGCGGACCGCCGCAGACCGCGATCGTCCCGACCTCCGAGCCCGCCTCGCCCGTTCCCGGAGCGGCAGCGGGGCGGCGCAGCACCAGCGGCACCTGGTAGAGCGCCTCGGTCCCGTCCGCGAGGGAGACCGCCACCACCACCAGCACCACGAGATGGTCCGGGGCCACGCGCAGGGGCGCCCACCCGTGGATCGTGATCCGCGGTGTCCCGGCACCCTTGTGCGCGTACCAGCGCTGGGCGGGCATCCAGGTCGACAGCGGCACCGTGAGCAGCTCGAGCACCTCGTCCAGCGGCGGCAGCGCGGAGACGTCGAGGGCAGCGTCCTCGGGCGTCGCGGCGTCGAGCGCGGCCCTGTCGGTCGCGGAAGGGGAGGGAGCAGGGTGCGCGTCCATGACGACACTCTACGAGCGGTCCGCATCCGGCGGATGGCGTTCACCGGGTCCATGGCCCGCGTTGCTACTCTGGCCGGATGCTCGAGCCGTCGCCGCGTCGTCCCTCGCGCGCACGTCCGGGGAGCCTGGTCGTGCGTGCGGCGGCGCTGTGCGCAGCCGGCATGCTGGCGCTGTCGACCGCGCTCCCGGCCACGGCGCTGGGGGAGGATGGCACCTTCGAGTTCCCGGCGGAGACGCAGACCCTGCATATGGTCCCCAGCTCGATCACCCGCATCCCGCTCGGTGCGCTGATCGAGGACGATCTCGAGGACGAGGTGGATCTCGGCTCGGCTCGGCTGACCCTGCCCGAGGGGGCCGACGAGAGCACGCTCTCGGAGATGAGCCTGGGAGAGGACTCCCGCAGTCTCGAGGTGAGAGGGGAGGGGACCTGGTCGCTGCTCGACGACCAGCTGGTCTTCACCCCGCTGTTCGGGGTGACGGGTCCGCGCGTGCCGATCGATCTGACCATCGGTGGACTGCATGAGGGCCGCTCGGAGCCGGTCCGGCTCACCCCCGAGCTGCTGGAGCTCGAGGAGGTCACGGCGCGCGGCTCGGCCGGCGAGGCGACGAGCATCGATCTTCCCGGCAGCGAGCCCGACCAGGGCTCCGCACGCCTGGAGCTGGGGGGCCTGCCGTCCGGTTCCACGGTGCTCACCGACGGGAGCCGGGTCCTGGTCCCCGACCAGGGTGCCTGGCAGCTCGCGGCAGACGGCGGCACCCTCACCCACACCCCCTCGGGGCCCGGGCTCGGTCGGCAGCTCGATCCGGTCCGCTTCGTCATCCAGGACGACGAGGGGGCGGCCGAGCGGGCCGGCCGGGTCACGCTCTCGGTCCCGATCATCTCCGACCTCGACTGGTCCGCCCCCTACGGGCAGGACATCCTGTTCGTGGTCGGCGAGGGGCAGCAGTACGTCGACCCCGAGACCCTGCGCCTGGAGCCGCTGGGCCCGTCCGAGTCCCATCGGGCCTCCGAGGACGGCACCGAGGTGGAGGTGGAGGGACAGGGGACCTGGGAGCTGGATCGTGCGGCGGCCACGGTGCGCTTCTCGCCGGAGAGCGTCGAGGTGCACGAGACCGCTCCGATGGGCATCGCCGGGGGCGACGGGAAGGGGGAGACCGCCTCGACCGCACAGCTCAGCACGGCATACCCGATCCTACGGTCGCGGACCGAGGCCGGGGCGCCCGGCACCGCGATCAGCATCGACATGAGCACTGGCAGCCGTGACGTCAGTTCGGACTCGCTGCGCTTCGACCCGGCGGCGGCACCCGAGGGGGCGGACCTCGCCGGCGACGACACGGAGCTGACCGTCCCGGGGGAGGGCACCTGGCGGATCGACGAGGAGACCGGCACGGTGGAGATGACCCCCGCGACCGGCTTCACCGGCACTTCCACCCCGGTGGGGGTCATCGCCCGCGGTGTCTACGCCGACAACCTCGCCGAGGCCACCGTGCAGGTGATCGTCTCCCCGGTGATCGCCACGCTCCGCGAGGACGAAGGACGCACCGCGCCGCAGAGCCCGGTCACCGTGGACGTGCTGAGCAATGACACCGCCGGCAGCGGCGCCCAGCCGCTGGTGCCCGAGACCCTTCGGATCAGCTCCCTCGGAGCGACCAACCTGGCCGAGCTCGAGAACGGCCTCGGCACCCGGCTGCTCATCCCGGGGGAGGGGGCGTTCGCCGTCGGGGACAACGGCACGGTGACCTTCGAGCCCGTCGAGGGATTCACCGGCCGCACCACGCCGATCACGTACCACGTCCGCGACAGCGCGGGCGTCCCGGTCAGCGCCACCCTGACGGTCGACGTCGACCCGGATCTCAGTGCGGCCGCGGATCCGGTGGTCGAGGTCAGCGGCATCAACAGCCTGCTGGTCGGTCTGATGCCCGGCTCGTCCGGCACCCCGGTCCTCTTCGGCACCATCGTGCTGCTGCTGCTCTTCGGCGGCGGGGTCTCGCTGGGGATCGGACTGCGCATGGAGACCGATCGAAGAGCGTGGGAGGACTGATCGACGTGCTGCGAGGGACGAGCG
>JAKDNE010000515.1 GCA_030451965.1 Brachybacterium sp.
CCGCGGAGCGCACCAGCTCCAGGCGCTGCGCCGGGGCGTCGTCCGCGAACAGCCGCTTCCCGGCGCCCAGCAGGACCGGGAATGTGAGCAGGTGATAGCGATCCACCAGATCCGCGGCGACCAGCGACTGCACGAGCCGCGCCGAGCCGTGCACCAGCAGCGGCCCGCCCATGGACTCCTTGAGCGCGCGCACCTCGTCCAGTCCGGGCAGCAGATGGCAGTTCTCCCAGCCCGCCCCCGCGACCTGCTCGGCGGAGAGCGTCGTGGAGACGACGTGCTTGGGCATGCGGTTGTAGAGCCGGAACTCGTCGTCCATCCCCGGCCACACCGGGGCGAACTCCTCGAAGCTCACCCGGCCCAGCAGCAGCGCCCCGGCCTCCTCCTGCTCGGTCCCCTTGATCTCGTACGCCTCGGGCACGAACTCGAGTCCCTGGAACGTCCATCCGGCCTGCGGGTGGTCCCCGCCGCCGGGCGCCTCCATCACGCCGTCGAGGGTGAGGAACTCGGTGACGATGAGCTGGCGCGACATGGGGGACTCCTCGGACCGGACCGCGGTGGCTGGCCGCGCGCTCGGCGCGCGTTCGCCCGTATGCACGAAGTCTGTCAGGATTCCCTGTAGGCGGCAATGAGGCCGCAGCCCGACCCCGAGGAGCTCAGTCATGGCAGACGCACCCGTTCTCCCCGCCGACAGCCCCGTCCCCGACGAGATCGTGCGCAGCGCACTGATCCACGCCACCGCCGAGAGGGTCTTCGCGATCATCCGCGAACCGGGCTGGTTCATCAATGATGGTGAGTACCGCGAGCACACCATCACCCGGTACGGCGCGGTGACCCAGGTGGTCGATCCGGTGCACGGCACCTTCCAGATCGCTGTCGAGGCTCACGAGCCGCCGAACCGGATCAAGTTCCGCTGGCTGGGCGGCGGCCTCGGCGAGATCTCCGATGCTCCGAACAACACCGTCGAGTTCATCATCGACCCCGCCGGGACCGCGAAGCGCAACCTGGTGCGGCTCACCGTGCGTGAGCGCGGCTTCGCGAAGCTGGGTCTCGACGACGCCGTGCGCCGACGCAACTACGAGGAGAACTACCGCGGCTGGGAACAGCAGCTCGGGGTGGCGCGGGAGCTCGCCGAGGGTGGATCCCGCAAGACCGACGAGAAGTGAGGGCTGCTCGCTGCCCGTTCCTGCCGCGCCGCAGGTGAGGGGGTTATCCTCGGGGGATGGGCAGGGTCACCGAGGCAACACGGATCCGCACCGTCCGGGTGCGTGAGGGCAGGCTGTACGCAGGGCGCAGGGGCGACCACGTCGCCGTCGAGGAACCGCTGGACATCCGCCTGAACGGGCAGCAGCTCTCGCTGACCATGCGGACCCCCGGCCACGATGTCGAGCTCATCCACGGCTTCCTGCACGGGGAGGGCCTGATCGCCCACCGCGAGGACATCCGCGAGGCCCGCTACTGCGACGGGGCCGTGATCGACGACGGGACCGGTCTCGCGCAGAACACGTACAACGTCATGGACTTCACGACCTCCCGCCCGCAGCT
>JAKDNE010000126.1 GCA_030451965.1 Brachybacterium sp.
ACCGGCGCGGCGATGTGGCAGCTGGAGGCCCTGCACGGGGGCGTGGACTGGGCGCTGGTGGTCCCCCGCGCCCTGCTGGCCCTCGCGGTCTCCTTCTCCCTCCAGGTCGGCGTGAACTACGCCAATGACTACTCCGATGGCATCCGCGGGACCGACGATGACCGGGTCGGCCCCTTCCGCCTCACCGGCTCCGGCGCGGCCGCACCGAGGACCGTGAAGCGGGCGGCGATCGCTTCCCTCGCCCTCGGCGGCCTGTTCGGCCTGCTGCTGATCGCCGTGGCCCAGATCTGGTGGACGCTGGTGATCGGCGCTGCCGCGATCGCCGCGGCCTGGTTCTACACCGGCGGGAAGAAGCCCTACGGGTATCTCGGTCTCGGCGAGCTGTTCGTCTTCGTCTTCTTCGGACTGGTGGCCGTGAACGGCACCGCCTATGCCATCACCGGCGCGCCCACCTGGGTGGCCCTGCTGGCCTCGATCGCGATCGGTCTGCTGGCCGTCGCGCTGATGCTCACCAACAACCTCCGCGACATCCCCACCGACGAGCTCTCCGGCAAGCGCACCCTCGCCGTCCGGCTCGGCGAGCGCGGCACCCGACGGCTGTACTCGGCCGTGGTGCTGGTGCCCTTCGCGCTGATGGTCCCGGTGATGGTGGTGCAGTGGCCGGTCGCCCTGGTGCTGCTGGCGCTGCCGTTGGCGCTCTTCCCGGCGCGGACCGTGCTGCGCGGCGCCGCGGGGCGCGACCTCATCCCGGTGCTCGGAGCGACCGGGCGGCTGGAGCTGGTCTACTCCCTGCTGCTGCTCATCGGCCTTCTTCTCTGAGCTCGTCCCCGTCGTCGAGGTCCGGCAGGCCCGTCGGACCGGACGGGTCCGGAAGCTGGGCATCATCGCCTGCCGTCGGATCGGCCGTCGGGTCGTCCTCCCTCTCGGCATCGTCCAGCAGGGTGTCCTCGTACTCGGCGTCCTCGTCGACGTCGGCGCTGCGACGCTCCGCCCGGCGCTCATCGGCGGCCTTCCAACGCATCGCCGCCGCGTCCCGCAACCGGTCCAGGAACAGGATCGACAGCAGCATCGAGATGAGGGCGGCGAGCACGCCGGCCAGCAGCACGCCGAGACCGAACAGGGTCAGCACCCACCAGAGCAGGACCCACAGCCCCAGGCGGACGACGGCGTAGAACAGGAACGGACGCATGGGTCCAGGGTAGTTCTCCTGACCGGCCGCTCCCGCCACCGCACCCACCCACTCACCCCGCGGTCAGGCGAGTTGCCTACACTTCCACCATGGCCCGCGGCATCATCGCAGTTCTCTCCATCGCCCTGACCGTCTTCGCGCTCGCCGACTGCGTGCAGACGGAGGACGAGAAGATCCGAGGGCTGCCCAAATGGGCCTGGATCGTGCTGATCGTGCTGCTCCCGTGGGTGGGTCCGATCACCTGGTTGTTCGTGGGCAGGGAGCGCACCTTCGGCGGCGAGCAGACGCGCCGCACGGGCCCGCTGGCACCCGATGAGGACCCCGACTTCCTGCGCCGGCTCGATGAGGACATCCGTCGGGAGCGCCGGAAGCGCCGCGATCAGCACTCGGGCGAGGACGGCGACGAGGCGTAGCCCCGCCATCGCACCCGCAGACGCTCCGCCCTGCCCCCGGGGCTCAGAGCCCTGAGTAGGAGTGCAGTCCGTTGATCACCGTGTTGACGATGGTGTAGTTGAAGACCACGGCCACGAAGCCGGCCAGCGCGAGCCCGGCAGCGCGATTGCCGCGGAAGCCGCCGGTCGCACGGGCGTGGAGGTAGGACGCGTAGATCACCCAGATGATGAAGGTCCACACCTCCTTGGGATCCCAGCCCCAGAAGCGGCCCCAGGCCTCACGGGCCCAGATCGCGCCGAAGATCAGGGTGAAGGTCCAGCACACGAAGGCCACCGAGTGGATGCGGAAGCTCAGCGCCTCCAGCACCGTCGAGGTCGGCAGGCGGTCCAGCACGTGGCCGAAGCGGCCCCAGTGCTCGGGGTGCTCCTGGCCTGCCGAGGTCAGCTCCGCCAGTGCACGTTCGTGGCGGGCCTGCAGCAGCTGCATGCCGGCGACCACTGCACCCAGGATCGACAGGGAGGTGGCGATGATCGCCACCCCGATGTGGATGTAGATCCAGTGCGAGTTCTGCAGGCTCGGCGTGAGATTCGCGGCCGGCACGATCCAGAAGGTCTGCGCGAGCAGCAGCACCAGCAGCACGGGGCCGACGACGAAGGAGCCCAGCGCCCGCAGCTCTACCCGCTTGATGCTGAACACCAGGAACGCGAGCATCACCGCGGCGGAGCTGGTGGTCGCGAACTCGTACATGTTCGCCCACGGCACCCGCTGGGTGGCCAGGGCGCGGGTCAGCACACCCACCACGTGCAGCACGGTCGCCGCCGCGGTCAGGAGGAAGGCGAAGCGCTGTGCGCTCATCCCTCCGGAGGCCGGCCGTGCCGGGGCGACGGCCCCGGACGTGCCGGTGCCGGGCCCGTGCCCGGGAGCGTCCGCGGGAGGCGCACCCCCGCCATCGACGGCGATCGCGGCTCCGCCCCCAGCGACGGCTCCCCCGCCGTCGGCGGCGACGGTCGCGGTCTGGAGCGTGCGCCCCTCACCCTGGTGCTCCTGTGCGGCCAGGCGCGCATCGCTGCGGCGCTGCGAGGAGGACGCGAGATCGGCGCCGAAGCCGATCAGGGCGAGCACGTAGAGGACGATCGTCACCACGAGGGCGAGGTTCGAGATCTCCGCCAGCTGCTCATTGATCACTGTGCACTTCCTTCGGAGGAGTGTTGCGTGGCCCGTGCGGGCCGTTCTTGGTCAGGGTCGTGCGGATCGTCCGAGGTCCCATCCTGCGCCTCCGTGAGCGAGGAGGCCAGGGCTCGGACGTCGTCCTCGAGCGCCGGGTCGTCGCTGCGCGCGAGCCCGGCGACCTCGAGCACCGTGCCGTCGGCCGTCTCGCGCACCCGCACCCAGACCCGTCGACGGGGCACGAAGAGGGAGAGGATGAGCCCGCCGACGGCGACCAGCGCGCTGAGCAGGATCCAGTGCTCGAACGGGTTGTGGGCGATGTCGAAGGCGGCGTAGCGGCGCAGCCCGTCGAAGCTGAGGGTGGTGCCGTCCGGGAGTGCGAACTCCTGGCCGGGGTAGAGACGGACCAGCACCGGCGCACCGTCCTCCTCCACGACAGGGGTGAGGGTGGAGAGGTCGACCTCGTAGGCGTTCTGCGGGATGCCGGAGTCCATTCCCAGGTCGCCCTGATGGACGGTGACCGCGAGCTGGGGGTCCAGGGAGTCGGGGTACAGCGAGTGCGGTCCCTGCTCGTCGATGGTGCCGGTGGGCAGGAAGAAGCCGACCACGGCGGTCTGCTCGGGTCGGGCGTCGGGTGCCTTGATGACCAGCTGCGAGGTGTAGCCGGTGTCCCCCATCGGCACCGTGATCACGGGCCCCTCGGCGACGACGTTCCCCTCAGGGTCGGTCACGGTGACGGCGGGGGCGTAGCCGTTGCCCAGCAGGTACATCGAGGCGCCCTTGACGTGCAGGGGCTTGTTGACCTGCACGGTCTTGGACAGCTGTGCCTGGCCGGGGGTGGACACCTCGACATCGGCCTCGAAGGAGCGCGGCTCCCCGACGCTCCCACCCTCGCCGGGCTGGACGTAGGTGGCGCGGAAGTCCTCGAGGGTGAAGCGGAAGTCGGGCATCTCGGTCTCGTCGAACCAGGCCCCGGACTCGAAGGAGTCGTACTGGGTCAGCGAGTTCGCGAAGCCGTCGCCCTCGATGACGGTGATCTGACCGCGATAGCTGGTCAGCTGCCCCCCGGCGATGCAGATCAGCACACCCACCAGCGCGATGTGGAAGGTGAGGTTGCCGGACTCGCGCAGCAGTCCGCGCTCGGCGCTGACGGAGCGTGCGCCCTTCTCCTCACGGATCTCCGTGCGGTAGCGGGAGCGGCGCAGGGAGCGGCGAGCACGCTCGATGAGGTCGTCCGCGACAGTCGGCGCATCGGCACCGCGGTCGCCTGAGCGGCCCAGCTCGATGCGGGTGTATCCGGTGAAGCGGGTGAGCCGCGAGGGGGTGCGCGGCGGTCTCGCCCGCAGCTGCCTGAGGTGCACACCCACGCGCGGCACGATGCAGCCGATCAGCGAGATGAACAGCAGCAGATAGATCGCGGAGAACCACGTCGAGGAGAAGACGTCGAAGAACCCCAGGGTGTCCAGGATCTCACCCCAGCGGCCGTTCTCCTCGAGGAACTGCTCCGTGAGCGTCGGGTTCACGCTGCGCTGCGGGTACAGCGAACCGGGGACGGCCGCGATCGCCAGCAGCATCAGCAGGATCAGCGCGGTCTGCATGCTGGTCAGCTGCCGCCACAGGAACAGCAGGGTGCCGCGCAGCCCGAGGGAGGGCGCGCTGCGCGGGCGCTTCCGGTCGACCTCCGGCTTGCTGCTCCAGGCGCTGCTCTCCGCCGCGGCGCCCGCGTCCGCAGACGTGCTCGTACGTTCCTCAGTCATCACACCACCGGCTCGAAGGTCGCGGCCATGCCCTGCAGCTGGCTCATCCATGTCGCCCATACCCCGGTCATCAGCAGCACACCGATCGCGATCAGCAGCGCCCCGGAGAGCAGCCCGATGGTGCGGCGGTGGGCAGAGAGCTTCTTGCTCAGCCCCAGTGCACGTTCGAACAGCAGCGCGAACAGCACGAAGGGGATGCCCAGGCCCAGCGAGTACGCGAGCGAGAGGATCCCGCCACGCAGCACTCCGCCGTCGCCGCCGTCCAGCGACAGCGCGATGATCGCCGCATAGGTGGGGCCGATGCACGGGGTCCAGCTCAGACCGAACACCAGTCCCATCAGCGGGGCGCCGAGAAGGCCTGCGTCGGGGCGCTTCGAGGAGGCCGGGCGGGTGACGGACAGGCGGGGGAACACTCCCATGAACAGCAGTCCCATGAGGATCACCACCGCGCCGGCGATGCGGTTGATCCACAGTGCGTACTCCTGGAGCAGGTAGCCCAGCATCCCGGCGAAGCCGCCGAGGACCATGAACACCACGGCGAAACCGGCGACGAACAGTGCGCTGCCGGCGAGCATGCGTCCGGTGGCCGGGCGGGAGCGCTTCGCTCCCGGGGAGGTGGCGCTCTGGCCGGCGAGCCCGGAGACGTAGCCGAGGTAGCCGGGCACCACGGGCAGCACGCAGGGCGAGAGGAACGCCACCAGGCCGGCGGCCGCGGCGACGGCGAGCGCCGGCAGCAGGGAGCCGGACAGCGCCGTGGCCTGGAAGGCGGCCCCGATCTCGCCGAGGGTCATTCGGCGTTCACCGCATCGATCATCGCGCGCAGCGTGGAGGGGTCGGCGGCGCCGGAGATCCGCGCCGCGACCCGGCCCTCCCGGTCGATGACCAGGGTGGAGGGCACCGCATTGGGGGCGACCTGCCCGCGCAGGGAGTACATGATCTCGGCGTCGGTGTCCGGCATCGAGGGGTACTCGATCCCGTAGGTCTCCTCGAAGGCGCGGGCGGGCCCGGCGGAGTCGCGCACGTTGACCCCGATGAAGGACACCCCCTGGTCCTGGTACTCCTCGTGGATGGCCTGCAGTTCCGGAGCCTCCTTGCGACAGGGCGGGCAGGAGGCGTACCAGACGTTCAGCACGAGCACCTCGCCGTGATGCTGGACGGAGGAGAACTCCTCCTCGTCATAGGTGGTGCCGACGATCTCGAGCGACTCGCCGCGGTCCGTGGGTGCGATCTCGGTGGCGACGCCGTTGCCGGAGACATAACCGGAGTCTCCGGAGCTGTAGCGGTCGCTGGTATCAGCCCCGCAGGCGGCCAGCAGCAGGGTGCCCGCCACCGCACCGGTCGTGCTCAGCAGCCCGCGCCGGGTGGTGAGCCCACCGCGCCGCCGAGGTGCCATCGTCAGGGACCGCGCGCTCGCCTCGCGTGGTGCGCTCACGACAGCTTGCCTCCGGTGGCGTCGACCGCCCCGGCATAGAGCGCGGCGGCCGGCTCCGCGTAGTCCACGCCCGCCAGATGGGGGCCGATGAACCGCAGGCTGGTGACCGAGCACAGCCCGCACTGGCGGCGACGGGGGTCGTGGAACAGCGGCTTGCCCTCGGCGCTGAGCCGGGTGACCCAGATCGGCAGCTGGTGCAGCACCAGCACCGCTTCTCGACCCTCGGCCGCGGCGCGTGCGTCGTGGACGGCGGAGACCACCCGGGCGACCTGCTCGCGGTAGGGCTCTCCCCAGGAGGGACGGAAGGGGTTCGCGAACCAGCGCCAGTTGCGCGGGTCGCTCAGCTTCGCCTCGCCGTGCCCCATCCGCCGGCCCTCGAAATGGTTGCCCGATTCGATCAGTCGCTGGTCGGTGTCGATCTCGAGCCCGTGCGGACCCGCGATCGGGGCGGCCGTCTGCTGGGCGCGCAGCAACGGGGAGGAGCGGACCACGGCGATGTCGGAGCCGGCAAGATGCTCCCCGACCAGGGAGGCCATCTGCTCACCGCGGTCGCTGAGCCGGTACCCGGGCAGGCGTCCGTACAGGATGCGCTCGGGGTTGTGCACCTCGCCGTGGCGGACGAGGTGGACCGTGGTGGTGGTCATGGTGCGGACCTCTCTCCTGCTCTGGCGCTGCGGGCTCGGACACGAGCCGCCTCACGGTACCAATCCCACCTTGACGTCAGCGGGGAGCGGGGTCCTTCTGGTGAGGAGCCGGACACCCGACGGCGACGGGGGCGCCCTCGTCGAGCGTCGTGCCCAGGATCCGGCCCAGCTCGAGCAGGTCGTCGTGGCCGATCACGTCCAGCAGCAGCGAGCGCACGGAGCGCACGTGCGTGGGGGCGGCGCGCACCAGCATCTGCTCCCCGGCCGCGGTGAGCTGCGCCTGACGGCCGCGGCCGTCATCGGCGCACCGCACCCGCTCCACCAGACCGCGCCTCTCCATGCGGCTGACGGTGTGGGTCAGGCGGGACCGGGAGTGGACGACCTGGTCGGCCAGCTCCGACATGCGCAGGAACATGTTCTCCGCCTCGGACAGGCGCACCAGGATCTCGTACTCGCCGAGGGTCAGGTCGATCTCCGGATCGGACTGCAGCGCCTCCCCCATGCGGTCGGAGAGCAGCGTGGTGGCGTACAGGAAGGTGCGCCATGCCTCCTGCTCCGAGCTCGTCAGCCAGAGCTCTTCAGGGGTCGACGCCCCGTCCTCACCGCTTGACGTCGTGCCAGCCATCACGTTCTCCTCTTGCCAGGGGCCTGATGCTTGCCATCATCCCCCAGTTTGGTTTAGATTTCAAGTAGTAGCTCGGTGATCGCGAGCCGGTCACCCCCACCTCGATCTTCTCAAGGAGAACACCGATGAACGACCTCACGCCCGGCACCTGGACCCTCGATCCCGCCCACACCTCCGCGAGCTTCATGGTGCGTCACGCCGGCATCTCCAAGGCTCGCGGCCAGTTCACCGACGTCGCCGGCGCCCTCGAGGTCGGAGCGGGCGGCCAGAACCTCTCCTTCAGCACCACCCTGAAGACCGAGTCGATCGACACCGCCCAGGCGGACCGCGACAACCACCTGCGCAGCAGTGACTTCTTCGACGCGGAGACCTTCCCGGAGATCCGCTTCGTCTCCACCGAGGTCGACGGCGACTCCCTCACCGGAGACCTCACCATCCGCGACACCACCAGGTCCGTCGTGCTGGACTTCTCCTACGAGGGTGCGGCCACCGATCCCTTCGGCGTCTACCGCGCGGGCTTCACCGGAGAGACCACGATCTCCCGCAAGGACTTCGGTCTGACCTGGAACGCGGCGCTCGAGGCCGGTGGCGTGCTGGTCGCCGACGAGGTCAAGATCTCCATCGAGGCCGAGTTCACCGCTCCCGCCTCCGCCTGAGCCCCAGCGTCCGACCGCCGCTAGAGTGCGCCCATGACCGCACCGCGCATCCCCGCCCCCCGCGACCCGGACGCCCGCGTCCTCTACCTCACTCGCGAGGGCTGCCACCTGTGCGAGGAGGCGCTGCCGGTGGTGCGGGCGGAGGCCGACCGCGTCGGCTCCACCGTGGAGGTGCGCGACATCGACGAGGACCCCCGACTGCAGGCCGACTGGGACTACGACGTGCCGGTGATCATCGTGGATGGCAGGGTCCATGCGAAATACCGGGTCGAGGCGCAGCAGCTCCGGACAGCGCTCGCGCGTCGGCCCTGGTGGCGCCGGCTGACCGGTCGCGCCTGACCCCCGGGGCGACCCCCGGCCGGTCAGCTCGAATGTCCTCGGCCGGCCGGGAGGGATCGTCAGGTTCTGTACCGGGAAGTGCCCGAAAGTGGTACAGAATCTGACGATCCCGCACGGGGTGGTGCCGTGCGGGGTCCCGTGCGGGCCGACGACGAGCCCCGTGACATGCGTCGGGGGCCCCCCCCCCCCCCGGGGGGCCCCGGGGGCCCCCCCCCCCACCGAAGTGTTTGGGGCAG
>JAKDNE010000516.1 GCA_030451965.1 Brachybacterium sp.
GGGGGGGCGGCCGGCCCGGTCCCTTCAGCCCCCCCCCCCACCCCCTCCGCACAGCGACGGCGCCCGGTGCCGCGTGGACAGCTCCACGCAGCACCGGGCGCGGTGCTTCTGCGGTCGCACCCCCAGCTCAGCCGCGGTCAGGCCCGCAGTGGTCGACTCCCCATACCCGCCGACAGCCCGCGGTGGTCGACCACTGGCGTCAGAGCGATGCGTATGCCCATATAGCCGTACAGCACGCCCAGACGCCAGTAGGCGACCACCGTCCGGAACGGCCGCGCCCCCGCCCTGGGGGTCCGGCGCGCCGGGTTCACGACCCGCGGGAGTGCCGCACGCCCGGGCCCGCCGGGCTCAGGCCAGGCGGTGCGCCGGCGAGCGGGTCTTGGTGCCATCCGTCTCGGGGATCTCGCCCAGCACCTCGTCGATGCGTGCCTTCACGTCGGCCTCGAGCGTCACGCCGGCGGCCTTGACGTTCTCGGTGACCTGCTCGGGGCGGGAGGCGCCGATGATCGCGCCGGCCACGTTGTCGTTGCTGAGCACCCAGGCCACGGCGAGCTGCGCCGGGGTGAGGTCGAGCTCCTCGGCGATCGGGAGCAGGCCCTGCACGGCAGTGAGCACCTCGTCGTTCAGGAAGCGCTTGATCATGTCCGCGCCGCCCTTCTCGTCGCGGGCGCGGGAGCCCTCGGGCGCCTCGGCGCCGGGCGCGTACTTGCCGGTGAGGATGCCCTGGGCCACCGGCGACCACACGATCTGGGAGATGCCCAGCTCGCGGGAGGTGGGGACCACGCGCTCCTCGATCACACGCCACAGCATCGAGTACTGGGGCTGGTTGGAGATGAGCTGGATGCCGAGCTCCCGGGCCAGCTGATGGCCGGCGCGCAGCTGGTCCGCGTTCCACTCGGAGACCCCGATGTACAGCGCCTTGCCGGAGTGGACGACGTCGGCGAACGCCTGCATCGTCTCCTCGAGCGGGGTCGCGTAGTCGTAGCGGTGCGCCTGGTAGAGATCGACGTAGTCCGTCTGCAGGCGCTGCAGCGAGGCGTCGATCGACTCGCGGATGTGCTTGCGGGACAGGCCGGTGTCGTTGTGCCCCTGGGGGCCGGTGGGGAAGTAGACCTTGGTGAAGATCTCGAGCGACTCGCGCCGCTCTCCCTTCAGTGCGTCGCCGAGGACGACCTCGGCGGCGGTGTTGGCGTAGGTGTCGGCGGTGTCGAAGGTCGAGATGCCGGCATCGAGGGCGGCGCGCACGCAGGCCTGGGCGCGCTCGTCCTCGACCTGGGAGGCGTGGGTGAGCCAGTTGCCGTAGATGATCTCGCTGATCTTGAGGCCGGAGCGGCCGAGATGACGATGTTCCATCGAGCCAGCCTAGATCCGGCCCGCCCCGCACGTCTGCGGCCGAGGCGTATGGTGGTGACGTGCGTCACTGCCGCCGAACGGTGGGCTGCGACCACCACTGGCGACCCTCCTGGAAGGAACGAGAGATGACCGAGCCCTCCACCGCCCCGGCCCGGGACCGCACTGGTCCCGGCC
>JAKDNE010000127.1 GCA_030451965.1 Brachybacterium sp.
GACGCCGCCACGGATTCCGCCGCCACGGAGACCGAGGCCGCACAGGACGAGGACTCCCCGGAGGAGGAGCGGAGCTCCCGCTCCCGCCGCAGCCGCAGCCGCTCGCGCCGCTCCTCGCAGCGCGATGAGGGCGCCGGCGAGGAGCGCCACGAGGGCTCCGCCGAGGAGGACGAGGAGGAGTCCGCCGACGAGGACGGCTCCGAGGACCACTCGTCCTCGGGCTCCAGCTCGAACGGCAGCTCCCGCCGCCGGCGGCGCCGCGGGGGCCGTGGCCGCCGTGGCCGTGGCCGGGGTGAGGACGACGGCGACGAGGGCACGGACGGAGCAGACGACACCGACGGGGCGCAGGACGGATCTGGCGACTCCGCACAGGACGATGCCGAGGGTGACTCCGCCGCGAGCGGCCCGGAGTCCGGTGGGGATTCCTCGTCCGGCTCGTCCAGCTCGCGCAGGCGGCGGCGGCGTCGTCGTTCCGGCGGCGGCAACGACGACTCCGGCTCCACGGACGATCCGCCGAACACGGTGGTGAAGGTCCGCGAGGCGCGGGACGAGGTCAAGGCCGTCAAGGGGTCGACCCGTCTCGAGGCCAAGCGCCAGCGTCGCCGCGAGGGGCGCGATGCAGGTCGCCGTCGCAGCGTGATCACCGAGGCCGAGTTCCTGGCCCGCCGCGAGTCCGTCAAGCGCTCGATGGTGGTGCGCGAGCGCCCCGGCCGCACCCAGATCGCCGTGCTCGAGGACGACGTGCTCGTCGAGCATTACGTCGCCCAGAAGTCGCAGACCTCGATGGTCGGCAACGTCTACATGGGCAAGGTGCAGAACGTGCTCCCGTCCATGGAGGCCGCCTTCGTGGACATCGGCAAGGGTCGCAACGCCGTGCTGTATGCCGGCGAGGTCAACTGGGACGCGGCGGGCCTGGAGGGTCAGCCGCGCCGCATCGAGCTCGCGCTGAAGAGCGGCGACCCGGTGCTGGTCCAGGTCACCAAGGATCCGATCGGTCACAAGGGAGCCCGACTGACCAGTCAGGTCTCCCTGCCCGGCCGCTACGTGGTGTTCGTGCCCGGCGGTTCCATGACCGGCATCTCCCGCAAGCTGCCCGACACCGAGCGGTCGCGGCTGAAGAAGATCATGCGCCAGATCATCCCCGAGGACGCGGGCGTCATCGTCCGCACCGCCTCCGAAGGAGCGAGCGAGGAGGAGCTGACGCACGACGTCGAGCGCCTGCGCGCCCAGTGGGACAAGATCCAGAAGGCGCAGAAGAGCAAGACCGCGCCGGTGGCCCTCTCGCAGGAGCCGGACATCGCCATCAAGGTGGTCCGCGACGTCTTCAACGAGGACTTCACCTCGTTGATCGTCGAGGGCGGCAAGGTCTACGACGACGTCCACGCGTACGTCTCCGAGGTGGCACCGGACCTGCTCGAGCGGGTCACCAAGCACGTCGGCGAGAAGGACGTGTTCGCCAAGCACCGCATCGACGAGCAGCTGCTGAAGGCCATGGACCGCAAGGTCTACCTGCCCTCCGGCGGCTCCCTGGTCATCGACCGCACCGAGGCGATGACCGTGGTCGACGTGAACACCGGCAAGTTCACCGGCTCGGGCGGCTCCCTCGAGGAGACCGTCACCAAGAACAACATCGAATCCGCCGAGGAGATCGTGCGCCAGCTGCGGCTGCGCGACATCGGCGGGATCATCGTCATCGACTTCATCGACATGGTGCTGGAGTCCAACCGTGACCTGGTGCTGCGGCGCCTGGTCGAGTGCCTGGGCCGGGATCGCACCAAGCACCAGGTCGCCGAGGTCACCTCACTGGGCCTGGTGCAGATGACTCGCAAGCGCGTGGGTCAGGGCCTCGTCGAGACCTTCTCCACCACCTGCGAGCACTGCCACGGCCGCGGCCTGATCGTGGATGCTGACGGTGAGCACCATCACGGCAACGGAAACGGCAACGGCAACGGCAACGGCGGGGAGGACTCCTCGAAGTCCTCGCGGCGTCGCGGCCGGCGCCCGCGCAGTGGGGCGAAGGACGAGGGCACCGAGCACGGCGGCGAGGAGACCGGCGGCGACGTGCACCGGCTCGAGGACGACGAGAGCAGCCGTGCCCAGGCACGGGCCACGATCGCGTCGATCGCCGCTGCCTCCGGCAGTGCTTCGCAGCCTGAGGGGTCCGAGGACCCCGCGGAGGGAGCCGAGGACGCCGCCGCGACCGCTTGGGAGCAGGACGCTCCCGAGCAGGGGTGATGCGTTCCACAGGATGTGACCGCGTTCTCGCAGGTCGGACCGTGTCTGGTGGTTGACCGGCAGGTCGCGGGATCGTAAGCTGTTCCCTGGCGCAAAACGCGCCGCAGTCGTGCTCCCGGTGGACATCGCCGACCGCATCTCCCGCTCGAACCTCACGGTCCGGGTCAGGTTGACGGTCGCAGGTCCGCGGTGACACCCGGCAGGGAACTCGACTTCTAGAGCAATTCCGAATCACAAGATGGAGCATTGACGTGGTGTACGCAATCGTCCGCGCAGGCGGTCGTCAGGAGAAGGTGTCGGTCGGTGACACCATCGTGATCAACCGCGTGGCAGGCGAGGCGGGCGACAGCGTCGATCTCGCTCCCGTGCTGCTGGTTGACGGTGACAAGATCACTTCCGCCCAGAACGAGCTCGCTAAGGTGAAGGTCACCGCCGAGAAGGTCGAAGACCTCCGCGGCGAGAAGATCCGGATCCTCCGCTACAAGAACAAGACCGGTTACAAGAAGCGCCAGGGCCACCGCCAGGAGCTCACCCGGCTGAAGATCACGGGCATCGCCTGAGCGATCCCTTCGACTAGACAAGGATTGATTCCAGATGGCATCAAAGAAGGGCGTCAGCTCCTCCAAGAACGGGCGTGACTCAAACTCCCAGCGTCTCGGCGTCAAGCGCTTCGGCGGCCAGTCCGTCGGCGCCGGCGAGATCCTCGTGCGTCAGCGGGGCACGAGCATCCACCCCGGTGACGGTGTGGGTCGCGGCAACGACGACACCCTGTTCGCGCTCACCGCGGGCACCGTCGAGTTCGGCCGCAAGCGTGACCGCAAGGTGGTCAGCGTCGTCGAGACGGTCTGACCGCTCGCCCCGGGTCCCGGGGCATGCAGCGTCCTTCGAGGGGCGGAGCCGAACGCTCCGCCCCTCGAGGCTTTTCTCCCCTTCAGCATCGGAGTTCACCCCATGGCCACATTCGTCGACCGCGTCGAGCTGCAGGTCGTCGGAGGATCGGGCGGGCATGGCGCCGCGTCCATCCGTCGCGAGAAGTTCAAGCCCCTGGCCGGGCCGGACGGGGCCGACGGCGGGCGCGGCGGGAACGTGATCCTCGAGGTCGACGCCTCCACCACGACATTGCTGCAATACCACCACCGCCCGCACCAGCGCGCCACCGGCGGCGGCTTCGGCAAGGGCGATCTGCGCCACGGGGCGAAGGGCGAGGATCTCGTCCTGTCCGTCCCGGACGGCACCGTCGTCACCGCCGAGGACGGCACCGTGCTCGCGGACCTGACGGGCATCGGCACCCGCTTCATGGCGGCCCGGGGCGGTGGCGGGGGCCTCGGCAACGCGGCGCTCGCGTCCCGGCAGCGCAAGGCCCCCGGTTTCGCACTGCTCGGTGAGCCCGGGCAGGAGCGCACCCTGGTGCTCGAGCTGAAGACGGTGGCGGACGTCGCCCTGGTGGGATACCCCAGCGCCGGCAAGTCCTCGTTGATCGCGGCGATGAGCGCCGCCCGGCCGAAGATCGCCGACTATCCCTTCACCACCCTGGTGCCGAACCTCGGTGTGGTCGAGGCCGGCGAGTACCGCTTCACCATCGCGGACGTGCCGGGCCTCATCCCCGGAGCCAGCCAGGGCAGGGGCCTCGGCCTGGATTTCCTGCGCCATATCGAGCGCTGCCATGTCCTGGTGCACGTGCTGGACGCCGCCTCGCTCGAATCCGACCGGGATCCCGTCGGCGATCTCGCCACCATCGAGAACGAGCTGGCGACCTATGCGGCGAGCCTCGACGAGGAGACCGGGGACCGGGTGCCGCTCATGGAGCGCCCGACCGTGATCGTGCTGAACAAGACCGATCTGCCCGACGGAGCGGACATGGCGGACCTGGTCCGCTCTCAGCTCGCCGAGCGCGACGTCCCGATCCTGGACATCTCCGCCGTCTCCCACAAGGGCCTGCGCGAGCTGTCCTTCACCCTCGGTGGGCTCGTGGAGCAGGCCCGTGCCGCGCTGCCCGCACCGGAGGCGGCCCCGATCGTCCTCACTCCCCGCGCGGTGGACGGGAAGCCCTTCCAGGTGGTCACCGAGCAGTACGACGGTGCGACCGCCTTCCGGGTCCAGGGCGAGAAGCCCGAGCGCTGGGTGCGCCAGACCGACTTCGCCAACGATGAGGCCGTCGGCTACCTCGCCGACCGCCTGGCGACCCTCGGCGTCGAGGACCAGCTCTACGCCGCCGGCGCGGTGGCCGGCTCGACCGTGCTGATCGGTCCCGCGGACGACGCGGTCGTCTTCGACTGGGAGCCGACGATGGTCGGCGGCGCCGAGCTGTTGATGGGCCGTCGCGGCACCGACAAGCGGCTCGAGGATGATCATCGCCCCACCCGCGAGACGAAGCGTGAGCAGCAGCGTGCCCGCACCGCCGCGCGGATGGGCCGGATCGCCGCGATGGAGGCGGAGCGCAAGGCGGGGCACTGGGCCGACCCGGCCTCTGACGAGGGGCCTCGGTGAGCGTCGCGGAACTGCGACAGCCCGCGCGGCTGACCTCCCGCGACGACCTGCTCGACGCCCGCCGTCTCGTGGTCAAGATCGGCTCCTCCAGCCTCACCGACGAGGGCGGACGCCTGGATGAGGCGCGCGTCCAGGGGATCGCCGACACCGCCGCGTCCCTCGCCGAGCGCGGCACCGAACTGGTGATCGTCTCCTCCGGGGCGATCGCCGCCGCGCTCGGGCCGCTGGGCCTGCCCGAGCGCCCGGCCGCCGTCGCGCTGCAGCAGGCCGCCGCGAGTGTCGGCCAGGCGCTGCTGGCCACTGCCTGGCAGGCCGCCTTCGCCCGGCATGGCCGGGTCACGGGGCAGGTGCTGCTCACGGAGTCCGACGTGATCCGCCCGCAGACCTACCGCAACGTGCGCACCGCGCTGGAGACGCTGCTGGGGCTGGGCACCGTCCCGGTGGTCAATGAGAACGACACCACCGCCACCCACGAGATCCGCTTCGGCGACAACGATCGCTTGGCCGCGCTGGTCGCACAGCTGCTCGGTGCGGACGCACTGATCCTGCTCACCGACGTCGACGCCCTGTACACCGCACCTCCCCGGGAGGCCGGCGCCGTGCGCATCGGGCAGGTGGAGGATGTGGCCCGGCTGGCCGGGGTGAGCATCGGCTCTGTCGGTTCCAAGGTGGGCACCGGTGGCATGGTCACCAAGCTCTCGGCCGCGCAGCTCGCCTCCACCACCGGCACCGCCGCGCTGTTGACCTCCACCGAGCAGTTCTCCGCGGGGATCGCGGGCAAGGATGTGGGCACCTTCTTCCCGGCGCAGCATGGCCGCCGTCGATCCCGCCTGGTGTGGCTGCGCTTCGCGACCCGCGGTGCCGGCACCGTGCACCTCGACGACGGGGCGGCGCAGGCAGTGCGCAGCCGCCGCCGCTCACTGCTGGCCGTCGGCATCTCCCGCGTGGAGGGCGCCTTCCCGGCAGGGGTCCCCGTCGACCTCGCCGCTCCGGACGGTGAGGTCATCGCGCGCGGGCTGACCTCCTTCAGCAGCGACGAGCTGAGGGCGATGGCCGGGCTCGGCACCGAGGAGGCGCGCGAGCGGCTGGGGGATCGCTTCCACCGCCCTGCCATCCACCGCGACCAGCTGGTGGTGCTCTGAGCACGATGTCTGCTGGTCGGACGCCTCTTCTCGGGGCGGGACCATCCTCATAGACTCCGGCCATGAACTCTCCCGTGACCACCGCCGTGCTCGCTGCCGCCCGCGCCGCGAAGGACGCGCAACCGGTGCTGGCGCGCCTGCACCGCGGGGCCAAGGACCAGCTGCTGCTGGCCATGGCCGAGGCGCTGGTGGAGCGGGCCGAGGAGATCGTCGACGCCAATGCGCGTGACCTCGCCGCGGCCGACGCGGCCGGCATCGCGCCCGGTCTGCGGGATCGGCTCGCCCTGGACGTCGCCCGGGTCGAGGCGATCTCCCACCAGCTGAGGGACGCCGCCGCCCTGCCCGACCCGATCGGTGAGGTGATCCGCGGCTCTGTGCTCGACAACGGTCTCGAGCTGCGCGAGGTGCGGGTGCCGATGGGCGTGATCGGCATGGTCTACGAGGCGCGACCGAACGTCACCGTCGACGCCGCCGGACTCGCCCTCAAGGCCGGCAGCGCCGTGGTGCTGCGTGGCGGTTCGGCGGCGCTGCACTCCAACACCGCCCTGATCGGCGTGCTGCGGGACGTGCTGGTCGGCCGTGGGCTGCCTGCGGATCTGATCGTCGGTATCGACGAGCACGGCCGTGATGGGGTGGATGTGCTGATGCGTGCCCGTGGCCTGGTGGACGTGCTGATCCCGCGCGGCGGGGCGGGCCTGATCCGGCGGGTGGTCGAGCATTCGCGGATCCCCGTCATCGAGACCGGCACCGGGAAGACCCATGTGCTGATCGACGCGAGCGCCGACCTCGACCAGGCCGTCGACATCGTCGCCAACGCCAAGCTGCAGCGGGTCGGCGTGTGCAATGCGCTCGAGACGCTCCTGGTCCACCGAGACATCGCCGAGGAGGCGCTGCCGCGGATCGCCGTGCCGCTCGCGGAGGCCGGAGTGCGGCTGCACGCCGACGAGACGGCGGCCGCGCTCCTGACCGCGGCGGGCGCCGCTGCCGAGGTGGTCCCGGCGACAGCGGAGGACTGGGACACGGAGTACCTCGCCCTCGAGCTCGCCGTGGCGGTGGTCGCTGATCTGGACGCCGCCCTGGACCACATCCGGGCCCACTCCACCGGTCACACCGAGTCGATCCTCACCCGCGATCTGACCAGCCAGCAGCGCTTCCTCGTGGAGGTCGATTCCGCAGTGGTGATGGCCAACGCCTCCACCCGCTTCTCCGACGGCGGCGAGTTCGGCTTCGGCGCGGAGATCGGCATCTCCACCCAGAAGCTGCACGCCCGCGGGCCGATGGGGCTGCGGGAGATCACCGCGAGCAAGTGGCTGATGGTGGGGCAGGGCCACGTGCGGCCGTGACCCGACTCCCATCACCATCATGCGCGTCAGGGTGCTGAGCGACTGCGCCGCTGTGGGATGATGGGCCGGTCACCCGTGGAAAGGCCTTCAAGACCATGATCGATCAGCTCATGATCCTCGCCGAGTCCGGCGCGCCTGCCAGCGAGGGGCTCAGCGCCCCGGCCGTCGGCATCGGCATCTTCGTCATCCTGATGATCCTGCTGGGCTTCACCTGGCTCACCGGCGGAGCGCACCACCGCAGCCTGGACAAGAAGCGCAAGCACACCCCCGACTCCGATCACTGACCTCCGTGGAGCTGCAGCGGCGACGGATAGGCGTGATGGGTGGGACCTTCGATCCCATCCACCACGGGCACCTCATCGCCGCCAGCGAGGCGCAGAGCGTCTTCGGGCTGCATGAGGTCGTCTTCGTCCCCACCGGACGGCCCTGGCAGAAGGCGGAGCAGGAGATCTCCGACCCTGAGCACCGCTACCTGATGACGGTCGTCGCCACTGCGGCGAACCCGGTGTTCACCGTCTCGCGGGCGGACATCGATCGCCCCGGGGCGACGTACACCATCGACACCCTGCGGGACCTCCATCACGAGCATCCTGACGCGGACCTCTTCTTCATCACCGGTGCCGATGCTCTGCAGAACATCCTCACCTGGAAGAACACCGAGGAGATCTTCGAACTCGCGCATTTCGTCGGGGTCACCCGGCCCGGGCACGAGCTCGACACCTCCGGCCTGCCCGAGGACGGCGTGACCCTGATCGAGGTCCCGGCGATGGCGATCAGCTCCACCGGCTGCCGCACCCGCGTGGCAGCCGGCGCTCCGGTGTGGTACCTGGTTCCCGACGGGGTCGTCCAATACATCAACAAGTACGCGCTCTACACAGGAGGTGACGGCCGATGACCGAGCCCGAGACCACTCCGCGCCGCGGACGCCGCGCCCGCGCGCTGAGCCCCGAGGAGCAGGCCGCACTCGAGGCCCGGGCGTCGATGGAGTCCACCGGCGAGCCATCGGTCGTGCCCGGTGTGCGTGGCGCGGTCGCCGCTCCGACGGCCGACGCCCCGGTCCCGTCGCTGCGCAAGTTCGGCCGCCGTGCTCGCGTCATCGAGCTCAGCGAGCAGCCGGAGGCGCCGACCGACGAGGCGCCGACCGCCGAGGCCGAGTCGCCGGCTGCGGAGTCCTCCT
>JAKDNE010000517.1 GCA_030451965.1 Brachybacterium sp.
CGCGATCCAGCAGCGGAGGCGACGGTCCGGGCCAGGAGGTCCTCGAACGCACCAGCGTCGCGGTCACGGGCGGCGGGGTCGAAGCGCGGCTGGCCGTCCAGCTCCCGGCCGCCGGTCGCCGGATCCGCGGCCGCGAGGCCACTCGACTGCTCACCGAGGACCTGCCGAGGATCGCCGAGGCCGCGCTGGTCCATGCGAGCCTCGATGCTGCGGCGCTGCGGGCGCATGTCACCCTCCACCGTGACCAGGAGGCTCTGCGGGATCAGCTGGCCGAGCGGTCCCTGGTGGCCTTCATCGGTGACGGCGCGATCCTCCCGCGCCGCTCGGGGGACTCCGATCTGCCGCTGACGGAGGGCGCCGTCCCGTTCCGCAGCCCCGAGTCGCTGCAGGTCTTCTTCGATCTGCCCAGCGGCCGCCGGGTGGACGGAATGGGCATCCCCGAGGGGATCACCGTCATCGTCGGCGGCGGCTACCACGGCAAGTCGACCGTGCTGCGGGCCCTCGAGCGGGGCGTCTACCCGCACCGGGAGGGCGACGGGCGCGAATGGGTGATCACCCGCGACGACGTCGCCGCCGTCCGCGCCGAGGACGGCCGCTCCGTCGCGGGCGTCGACATCTCGCCCTTCATCTCCGGCCTGCCCTCGGGCACGGACACCACGAGCTTCTCGACCACCAACGCCTCGGGGTCGACCTCGCAGGCCGCCGCCCTCGTCGAATCGGTGGACGCCGGCGCCTCCGCACTGCTGATCGACGAGGACACCTCGGCGACGAACTTCATGATCCGCGATGACCGCATGCGCCGCCTGATCCCGGCCGAGCACGAACCCATCACCCCGTTCGTTCAGCGCATCCGCCCGCTGTACGAGGAGCGCGGGGTCTCCACCGTGCTCGTCGCCGGCGGCTCCGGGGCATTCTTCGACGTCGCCGACCACGTGATCGCGCTGCGGGAGTATGTGCCGCGCGACGTCACTGCCCGGGCACGCGAGCTCGCCGACCACGCGACCACTCAGCCCGCCGGCGCCGTCTTCGGCCCGCCGCGGTCCCGGATCCCTGCCGCCGCGGCGCTGCGGCCGACGGGGAAGACCAAGCCCGCCTCGGCGCGCGGACGCGACACGATCCGGTTCGGGCGCGAGCACATCGACCTGGCAGCCGTCCCGCAACTGGTCGATGCCGCACAGACCACGGCCATCGCCCACGCCCTGGACCGCTTGGCCGAGCTGCTGGAGCAGGCGGGGCGCGCAGAGCGTCCCGGCGCGGCTGGCTCCCACCCCACCCTGGACGCGGCGATCACCGCGCTGTTCGCCCGCCTCGACGCCGAGGGCCTGGAGAGCCTGTCGCCGCACCGAGGGCACCCGGGCCACCTCGCCCGGCCGCGCCCCCTCGAAGTCCACGCCGCGGCGAACCGGTACCGGGGTCTCCGGCTCCTCGAGGGCTGACGGATGCGCCACCGTCGGTAGTCGTGCGACCCCCGCAGGGCCATGGCGTGGAAGACTGAGGCCACGCATTCCACCCCTCGAAG
>JAKDNE010000518.1 GCA_030451965.1 Brachybacterium sp.
GGGCAGCGTCTCACGACAGCCCCTCCGCGATCTCATCCTCGGTGACTCGTTCCGCTGCGACTGTGACATCGATCCCCGCGGCGGTGAGCATCCGAGCGAATTCCCTGATGTGGTCGGTCTCCGTGAATGGCGAGGTGAAGCTGACGGTGAGCAGCCCGGCGTGGGAGGTCGCGCAGAACTGCGGGCGGACTGCGGAGACATGGAACAGAACGCGCCCCACATGTGATTCGGCCGGCTCGGGCAGGCCGATGCGACCCAGGTTCGAGACGGCGACGCTCAGACCGCGGTTGTTGTGCCTGTTGACGAGTCCGAGGATCACATCCTTGAGTGGGCGCGGCACGATCCTCAACCCGGGCATCCGCTCGACTCGGATGAACCACCGCAGCTTCTTCTCCAGCGCTTCCTGGGTCGCCTGGGGCAGGAACTGGCTCTCGAGCTGTTTGCAGATCGAGCTGAGATCGTCCTCTCCTTGGCCGTTGGTGTGTTCCACGCGGACGGTTGCGAAGAAGTTCCGGGCTGACGCTGAGGGAAAGAACTGGCGCAGATTCACCGGCACCGAGGCGGCCAGAGTCCGGGCCTGTCCCAGACCGCCCGAGGATATGCGAATGGACTCGAAGAACAGCGCCGTCAGGTACATCGTGAGCGAGACATCGGCGGCTCGCGCAAGCCCGAGCACAGCATCCGTGGGCATGGTGAGCTCGACAGCGCGCGTGCGGTTGTCCGGGGTGCGGGTTCCTCTGACCCGGTGGACCTTCTTATCCGCCGAACGACGCAAGCGGCTGATCTTCCAGCGATCAGCAGGCGACTGGGCGCTGTCAGCGACGGTGAATGTGGCCGGTGTGGCCGCACGGCTGAAAGCGGAGCCGGAAGCGGGCGACCGAGACCCTCGACGGAAGTGATGCGCGAAGCTGTCGATGTTCAGGCCATGTGTCGGCTCAGTCGGCGCCTCGTCGGTTTCGCTCGCGCCTTCGAGCGGCGGATTCCGGTCGGAGTCGGGGTGCCGCAGCCTGATGTATGCGTTCACCAGGTCGGAGAGGAACCACGCCGCACCGGTGCCGTCGGAGAGCGCGTGGAAGACCTCGAGGCTGATCCGCCGGCGATGGTGGACTACGCGGAACAGCAGGTTGCGCCGACCCGCCTGGTAGATGGGTGCACACGTGGGCTGCTCATCCGCGGTGACCTGCGGGCGCAGGTCACTGTCCTGCAGGTAGTACCAGAACAGGCCGCTCTGCAGCACCGCGTGGTAGAGCCGGTACCGGTCATATGTCTCGTCCAGTGCCTGCTGCAGCAGCCGGGGATCCACCTCGTGATCCACCTCGGCGCTGAGGCGGAAGACCTTGGGATCCGCGGCGCTGCGAGCGGCGAGGAAGATGTTGGAGGCGTTGTCGAGCCGTACCCAGTCCCGGTGGGTCATTTCGACTCCTGGGCGGGCTGCTCGCCCTCGCCGGTGTCATCGTCGAGGAACGCGTTGATCACCTCATAGGCTTCCTGGACGGACTGGGAGAACCTGGGCAG
>JAKDNE010000519.1 GCA_030451965.1 Brachybacterium sp.
CACACCACGTCGCGGCGGCGGGCAGGGTCGGGTTCGTCGAAGGCGGTCAGTACCCGCACGGCCGTGTCGTGCAGCTCGTCGAGGAGGTTCAGCGCTGCGTTGCGGGCCGCGGCGGCCTCCGGATCGGATGCGATCATGCCGGGCTTCGTGGGGCCGACGGCGGTGCGCGGGCCGGCAGGTAGGGATGAGCTGCGCTGTTCAGAACTGCGCCGTCTCCGTGGAGCCGACCAGTGCGAGGGTGCTGGAGCTCGGGTTCAGAGCGGTGGCGACCCGGTCGAAGTACCCGGTGCCCACCTCGGCCTGGTGCTTATGGGCGGTGAAGCCGCGCTCGGCGGCGGCGAACTCCGCCTCCTGCAGCTCGACATAGGCGCTCATCTGCCGCTCCTGGTATCCGGAGGCCAGCTCGAACATCCCGTGGTTCAGCGAATGGAAACCGGCCAGGGTGATGAACTGGAAGGCGTATCCCATCGCGGAGAGCTCGCGCTGGAAGGAGGCGATCTGGGCATCGTCCAGGTGCCGCTTCCAGTTGAAGCTCGGCGAGCAGTTGTAGGCGAGCTTCTGCTCGGGGAAGTCGCGGTGGATCCGCTCGGCGAAGGTGCGGGCCAGCTCGAGGTCCGGCTCGGCGGATTCGACCCACAGCAGGTCCGCATACTCCGCGTAGGCCAGGCCGCGGGCGATCACCGGCTCGATCCCGCCCCGCACCTCGTAGAAGCCCTCGGCGGTGCGCTCCCCGGTGAGGAAGGGCTGGTCGCGCTCATCGATATCACTGGTCAGCAGATTCGCGGCGAGCGCATCCGTGCGGGCGATGATCACCGTGGACGCACCTGCCACATCCGCGGCGAGGCGTGCGGCGCTGAGGGTGCGCACGTGCTGGGAGGTGGGCACCAGGACCTTGCCGCCCATGTGCCCGCACTTCTTCTCACTGGCCAGCTGGTCCTCCCAGTGCACGCCTGCGGCACCGGCCTCGATCATCGAGAGCATCAGCTCGTAGGCGTTCAGGGGGCCGCCGAAGCCGGCCTCGGCGTCGGCGACGATCGGGGCCATCCACTCGCGGCTGGTGGAGCCGGTCTCGGCGAACTCGATCTGGGCCGCGCGCTGCAGGGCGTTGTTGATCCGGCGCACCACGGCGGGGACGGAGTTGACCGGGTAGAGCGACTGGTCGGGGTAGGTCTTCCCGGAGAGGTTCGCGTCGGCCGCGACCTGCCAGCCGGAGAGGTAGATGGCCTTCAGCCCGGCGCGGACCTGCTGGACGGCCTGGTTGCCGGTCAGGGCTCCGAGCGCCCGCACCCAGTGCTCGGGCTCGGCGGTGTTCTCCTCGATCAGGTCCCAGAGCGTCTCGGCACCGCGGCGGGCCAGGGTGCGCTCCTCACGGACGGGCCCGGCCAGCGCGATGACGTCCTCGGCGGTGTGGTCCCGGCGCACATTCCGCCACCGGGGATCGATCTCCCAGTCGCGGGCGAGCTCCTGCGCGGTCAGGGTCTGGTCTCCGGGGCGGGGACTGGTGGGAGGCA
>JAKDNE010000520.1 GCA_030451965.1 Brachybacterium sp.
TTGACCTTGTGCGGCATCGTCGAGGAGCCGGTGCCGCCCTGGGCCGAGAGCCGCTGACGGAAGTAGCCCAGCGAGATGTAGGTCCACACGTCGGTGGCGAGGTTGTGCAGGATCCGACCGGCACGGGCCACGTCGGCGTAGATCTCGGCCTGCCAGTCATGGGACTCGATCTGGGTGGTCAGCGGGTTCCAGGTCAGCCCCAGGTGCTCCACGAAGGAGCGGGAGACCTGCTGCCAGTCGGCCGACGGGACGGACACCGCGTGCGCTGCGTACGTACCGGTCGCGCCGTTGATCTTGCCGAGGATCTCATCGGCGGCGATCCGGCGCTCCTGCCGACCCAGGCGATACGCGAAGACTGCGATCTCCTTGCCGAGGGTGGTGGGGGTGGCGGGCTGGCCGTGGGTGCGCGAGAGCATCGGCACCTCGGCTGCATCCTTCGCGAGCGCGGTGAGATCCGCGATCACCTCGCGCAGCGCCGGCAACCACACCTGCTCCACCGCACCCTTGACCATCAGGGCGTAGGAGAGGTTGTTGACGTCCTCGCTGGTGCAGTAGATGTGCACCACCTCGGCCAGCGGCTCCAGCGAGGTGCCGGCCAGGCGGCGCTTGATGTAGTACTCGATCGCCTTGACGTCGTGGACTGTCTCCCGCTCGATCTCGGCGTGCTCGGCGATGCCCTCGGCCCCGAAGTCCTCGGGGATGGCGCGCAGCAGGGTGCGCTCGTCGCCGGTGAGGGTGCGCAACCCGGGGATCACCTGCCCATCGAGCAGGTGGATCATCCACTCGGTCTCCACCACCAGGCGGGAGCGGTTCAGCGCCGCCTCGGAGAGGTGGTCTGCCAGCGGCGCGACCTGCGCGCGGTAGCGGCCGTCGAGCGGGGTCAGGGCGATCTGCGGGGTGATGTCCGCGAAGGAATGAGCCATGGGGAGCATCCTCCCAGACTCGGGGCTGTCCAGGACGGCAGGTCCCCGTCGCGGACC
This sequence comes from Brachybacterium sp., assembly GCA_030451965.1. Lineage (GTDB taxonomy): Bacteria > Actinomycetota > Actinomycetes > Actinomycetales > Dermabacteraceae > Brachybacterium. The sequence goes on from JAKDNE010000520.1 coordinate 981, forward strand.
GCAGAGGTCACCCGCCGGTCTCACTCACCGGCCGAGCGGCTGCGGCTGCCCCGTTCGTCCCCGAGACCGGTGATGCCCTCGACGATCGCCGAGAGGATCCCGATGATCACGCCGGCCCCGAGCGCCCACCAGAAGCTGTCGAATTCGAGCGTCAGGTCGAGCAGGCCCGAGACCCAGCTCGCCAGCAGCAGCATCAGCGTGTTGATGACCAGCTGGAACAGGCCCAGGGTCACGCAGGTGATGGGGAAGGTGAGGAACTCCAGGATCGGCTTGATGATCGTGTTGATCAGCGCCAGGATCAGCGCGATCGCCCCGATGGTGAGGACCTGGGTGAGCGCGGTGGCGCTGTTCTCGCCCAGGTGCATGCCGGGCAGGATCAGCGCGGTGACCCACAGCGCGAGGCCGGTGACGATGATGTGTCCGAGAAATCGCATGGCCCCATTATCCTCACCTCGGCTGGGCGGTGCATCGGGGTTATCCCCACCTCTGACGCCGTGCCTCCACCGTCGGCCGACGGACCCGCCTCCG
>JAKDNE010000128.1 GCA_030451965.1 Brachybacterium sp.
ACTCACCTCCGCCGGAGCGCGCACCGACGCCGCCCCCTCGGCCGCGACCCGCACCCTGCGCTACGCGCTGCACACGACGCGGATGACCGTCACGAACGTCATGTTCATGGTCTTCACCATCGCCATGCCGGTGGGGATGTATCTGCTGTTCGGGATGATGTTCGGCGACCAGGGCGGGGGAGAGGCGCGCGGGATGATCATGGTGAACATGGCCGCCTACGGCGGGCTCGGCGCCGCCGTCACCGCCGGCACCCAGATCCAGGAGGACCAGCGCACCGGCTTCCTGCGCCAGCTGATCGTCGCCGGGCTGTCGCCGCGCTCCTTCCTGGCCGGTTCCGTGATGGCCGCCAGCGCCGTCATCATCCCGGCGCTGATCGCGGTGGGCGTGGTGGGGCTCGCGACCGGCGTCGAGGTCGGCCCGGCCGCATTCCTCCTCACCCTCGTGGTGCTCTGGCTGGGGCTGCTGCCCACGATCCTCATCGGCATCGTGCTGGGCATGGTGCTCAAGGGCGGCACCGCGATGGCCGGCGGCGTCGTCACCATGATGGCGATGGCGATCTTCGGCGGGCTCTGGATGCCGCTGGAGATGTTCCCGGCGTGGATGCAGTCCGCCGGCCACGCGATCCCCACCTACTGGATCTCCCAGCTGGGGCAGTGGTCGATGTACGGCGGAGAGCTGCCGGTGACCGGACTGCTCGTGATCGGTGCCTGGACCCTCGTGCTCGGCGTGCTGTGCATGCTCAGCCTGCGCGGTGCCGTGGGCCTGAAGCGCCGCTGACACAATGACCTCCATGCGGACACGTGAGGCGACCGAGCGGGAGACCTGGGTGCGCGGCACCGAGGCGGAGGCCGCGGCACGCCCCGTCACCCCGCGCGGGATCCTCCGGGCGGCGCAGGAATCCGGCGGACTCGCCTTCGCGATCCCCCCGGTGCTGTTCATCCTGATCCCCATCGTGTTCGCGTGGATCGACGCGCCCGCCCCCGCAGCCCTGCTGGTGACGGTGATGCTCGCGCTCTATGCGACGCTGTTCATCGCCACCACCGGCATCGGTCTCTACCCGCTGCGGGTGCGGCTGCTCTGGTTCACGGCGTGCACCCTGCTGCTGCTGGCCATGATCCCGGTGCTCGGACCGAACCTGCTGTTCATGGTGATGTTCCAGGCCATGACGCACGTGCTGCTCCTGCCCTGGCGCTGGGCGGTCCCCTCGATGCTGCTGATGAGCCTCACCGTCGTGGTGCTCGCTGTCGTCCTGGACGTGCCGATCGCCGCCGGCCTGGCGGTGATGGGAACCGTGATGGCCTGGGGCATCGGCTACGGGGTGCGCCAGCAGATGCTCCAGGAGCAGCTCGAGGCCGCCCAGCAGCGCAATGCCGTGCTCGCCGTCGCGGCGGAGCGCGAGCGGATCGGCCGCGACCTGCACGACCTCGTCGGCCACTCCCTGACCTCGCTGACCATCTCCGCGCAGCTCGCGCGGCGTCTGCTGGAGAAGGATCCCGAGGCGGCTCGCGCCCAGCTCGAGCACATCGAGGCCACGGTGCGTCAGGCGCTCGCGGACGTCCGCGCGACCGCCAGCGGCATGCAGCACGTGCGGGCCGCCACCGAGATCGCCTCCGCCCGCACGGTGCTGGGCACCGTCGGGATCCAGGCCGCGGTCCCCACCGCCCTGCCCCCGCTGCACGATGACCTCGCCGAGCTGTTCGGCTACGTGATCCGCGAAGGTGTCACCAACATCGTGCGCCACTCCCGCGCCACTCGCGCCGAGATCAGCGTCGGCGAGGACTCCGTGAGCGTCGAGGACGACGGCATGGGCATCCCGCAGGGCGCGGAGCGCTCCGGGCTGCGCGGTCTCGAGGCGCGGGTGGCGCTCGCCGGCGGCCGCCTCGAGGTGGCCTCGAGCGAGACCGGCACCCGCCTCACCGCGGTGATGGGGGCGTCCTCATGATCCGCCTGGTGGTCGCCGACGACCAGGCGATCCTGCGCTCCGGCCTGGTCGCGCTGCTGGGCCTGGAATCCGATGTCGAGGTGGTGGGGGAGGCGGCCGACGGGGCGAGCACCCTCGCCGCCGTCGCCGAGCACCGCCCCGACGTGCTGCTGCTGGACGTGCAGATGCCGGCCGGCACCACGGCCGACGGGGAGCCCGGACCCCAGGACGGCATCGCCGTCGCCGAGACCCTGCGAGGAACCGACCAGGCTCCGCGGATCATCGTGCTGACCACCTTCGGCAGGGCCGGCTACCTGCGCCGCACCATGGAGGCCGGGGCGGCCGGGTTCATGGTCAAGGACACCCCTGTCGAGCAGCTGGTCGACGCGGTCCGCCGCGTCCACCAGGGACTGCGGGTGGTGGATCCGGAGCTGGCCGCCCAGTCCCTCGCCGTCGGCGCGAGCCCCCTGACCCTCAAGGAGACCGAGGTGCTGCAGACCGCCGCCGCCGGCGGCACCACCGCCCGCATCGCACAGACCCTGTTCCTCTCCGAGGGCACCGTGCGCAACCACATCTCCGCCGCGATCGGGAAGCTCGGCGTGACAGGCCGTGCCGAGGCCGTGAGAGCCGCCTCCGAGAACGGCTGGATCTGAGCCCTCCGCCGCCCGGACGCGTACTCTGCCGGGGTGAACACGATCGAATCCCTGTTCGGCCTGCTGATCAACATCAGCGTCCCCGCCTTCGCGATCGCGTCCATGCTCTCGATGGGGCTGCGCACCCCGCTGCGCGCCTTCCGCCGGCAGCTGCGCGACCGTCGCACCGTCTTCGCCGTGCTCGGCGCGAACTTCGTGGTGGTCCCGGCCGTGGGCACCCTGCTGATCTGGCTCCTGGAGGGACTGCTCCCGCACCAGACCGGCGAGGGCTTCGTCATCGCCCTGTGCGCCGCCGGCGCCCCCTTCGTGCTGCAGCTCGGGGCGATGGCCCGCATCCCCTACGGCGAGATCGCCGGACCGATGGCGGTGCTGCTGCTCGGCTCGATCCTGTTCATGCCGCTGGTGGTGCCGTTCCTGCTGCAGGACGTGTCCGTCCACGGCTGGTCGGTGGCACAGCTGCTGCTGGGCACCATGCTCTCGCCGATGATCGCGGGCATCGTCATCGCCGCCGTGTGGCCGGGGCGGGCCGACCGGTTCGCGCGCCTCGCGGGCGGCGTCGCCGCGGTCTCCGCCGTGCTGATGTTCCTCTCCGGCTTCGGGGCGAACACCGGCCTGGTGCTGAGCCTGGTGCTCTCCCCGGTGCTGCTGGTGGCCGCGGGCCTGGTCGCGCTGGCCTTCGTCGCCGGACGCATCTCCGGTGACCTGGCGGGGGACACCCTCACCGTGCACGACGGCCCCGCGATCCTCACCAGCCAGCGCAACATCGCCGCCGCGCTGCTGGTGGCCCGTACCGGGACCGGCGGCGCGGACGGCGACGGCTCGATCGTGGTCGCGATCCTGCTGCTCAGCGCCGTCGGCTTCGTGATGCTGGTGCCCTACGCGCTGCTCACCGGGGTGGTGCGGCGGCGCCGGGCGGGGGAGCAGATCTCCCTCGGGGTGCTGCTGGGGGTCGTGGGTCCGAAGTCGGACTGAGCACCGTGCGGCGGAGCCGCTGCGTCACGGCGCCGCTCCGCTCCGCTCTGCCCCGCCTCGCTCGACCCTGCGCCGCCCTGTGCACCCCCACGCTGCGCTGCGCACCCCCACGCTGCGCTGCGCTGATGCGGTACTCATCGGTACCCGGTCTGAGCTGTCGCTATCGCGCGACGGTGGCGACAGCTCAGGCGGGTTACCCGGGAGTAGGGCGCGCGCTGACGCGCAGGCCGACGAGCAGGCCGACGAGCAGACAGCTGGGTGCCGCGCACCTCGGGGAGAGGAGTCCCACGTGGGCAGGACCTGCGCCGACGCCTAGGCTGGTGAGGTGTCCTCCCTGCTGCGCATCGTCCGCTTCACCCGTGCCCTCGCCCCGCTGTACACCGCGATCATCGTCTGCTCGGTGCTCACCGCGGTCGCGGGCCTGGCGGTCCCCTTCCTGATCGGTCATGCCACGGACACCGTGGCCGGTGCCGTGAACGGCCAGACCGCGACCGGCACCGCAGTGCGGACCGTGCTGCTGATCGCCGGCGCGGTGCTGCTGGCGGAGCTGGCCGTGACCGTGATCTCCAACGTCGGCGGATGGTTCGGCGACGTGATGAGCAACCGGATGCGCACCATCCTCTCGGTGCGCTACTACGACAAGCTGCTGCACCTGCCGCAGCGCTGGTTCGACGGCGAGATCACCGGCACCATCGTGGCCCGGTTGAACCGTTCGATCACCGAGATCACGAACTTCACCAAGATGATGTCGAACTCCTTCGCCTCGATGCTGATCACCACCGTCGCGGTGCTCGCCATCAGTGCCTGGTACGCCTGGCCGCTCACCGTGCTGCTGCTCATCGTGTTCCCCGTCTACGTGTGGCTGACCTCGCTGACCTCCGTGAAGTGGCAGCGCCTGGAGGGGCGCAAGAACGAGCAGATCGATATCGCCTCGGGTCGCTTCGCCGAGGTGGTCGGCCAGATCCGGGTGGTGAAGTCCTTCGTGCGCGAGCGCGGGGAGCTCGCGGACTTCTCCCACCGCTTCCGCTCCACCGATGCGACCACCCGCGAGCAGTCCACCCACTGGCACCGGATGGACGTGATCCGGCGGGCGTTCCTGAACCTCATCTTCTTCGGGATCTACGCGATCATCTTCGTGCGCACCGTGCAGGGCGCCTTCTCCCTCGGCGAGATGGTGCTGCTGGTGCAGCTGATGGCCATGGCCAAGGCGCCGGTGGAGTCGATGAGCTGGGTGATCGACTCCGCACAGCGCGCGATCGCCGGCTCCAAGGACTACTTCCGGGTGATGGAGACCCCGGTCGATCCGCGCACCGCCGCGATGATGGCCGCACGACCCGCCGATGCACGGGACGCCGGGCATGCGGACGGGACGGCGGGGGAGCTCCCGGCCTCCGCGGGTGAGGGCGCTGCCGTGGCCGCGCCGACCGCCGGGACCGCTGTCGTGCCCGGCGCCGCACCTGCCGTCGCGGCCGTGCCCGGCGCGCCCGTCATCGCCTTCCGGGAGGTGTCCTTCGCCTACGAGGACGGGGAGGACGTGCTGCACGGGATCGACTTCCAGGTGGACCGCGGCGAGAAGATCGCGCTGGTGGGCGAGTCCGGTGGCGGCAAGTCGACCATCGTGAACCTGCTGCTGGGGCTCTACGAGCCGCGCCGCGGCGCCGTCGAGGTGGCCGGCCACCCGAGCGCGGAGGTGCCGCTGGACCAGCTGCGCGCCCGCATCGGCGTGGTCTTCCAGGACGCCTCCCTGTTCTCCGGCACGATCCGCGAGAACATCGCCTACGGCCGCCCCGAGGCGAGCGAGGAGGAGGTGGTCGCCGCCGCACGCCGTGCCAACGCCGACGCCTTCATCCTCCGCTTCCCGGACGGCTACCAGCAGGTGATCGGGGAGCGCGGGCTGAAGCTCTCCGGCGGGCAGCGGCAGCGGATCGCGGTGGCCCGCGCGATCCTCAAGGACGCCCCGGTGCTGGTGCTCGACGAGGCGACCTCGGCCCTGGACACCAAGGCCGAGATCCAGGTGCAGAAGGGGCTGGACCAGCTGATGGCCGGACGCACCTCGCTGATCATCGCCCACCGCCTCTCCACCATCGCCGAGGTGGACCGCATCATCACCCTGCGCGACGGCAACATCGACGAGATCGGCTCGCCCGCCGAGCTCGCGACCTCCGGCGGGATCTACGCCCAGCTGCTCGCGCTGCAGAGCTCCGGGGACAGCCGCAAGCTCGCGAAGTTCGACATCACCGGCTGAGCAGCCGGGGCAGCACCCGCACCAGCGCCACCATGCCGAGCAGCTCGACGAGGGTCTGGGTGACGACGGCGGCCGGGACCAGCGGGGACGGCATCGCGAGGGCGAGGGGGAGCACGACCAGGGAGTTGCGGGTCGCCGCGGAGAAGGTCAGGGCACGGGCCGACGGGGTCTCGAGGCGCGCGAGACGTGCGGCGAGGATCCCGGCCGCCGTCGCCAGCACCAGGAAGCCGACGTACACCGGCACCAGGTCCAGCAGCACGGTGCCCGCGCCGAGCACCCGCGGGGTCTGGGAGGCGACCACCGTGAACAGGACCAGCACCATCAGCGGCACCATCGCGGGGGAGAGATCGAGACGCGGGGCCAGGCGCTGGAGCGGCGCCGCGGCCAGCAGCGGAAGCAGCACCAGCAGCACCAGGGCCCGCAGGAACGGGCCGGGCTCGATCATCCCCACCGCCGTGCCGCCGCTCAGCAGCGGCACCAGCACCGGCAGGGCGAGGAGCTGGGCGAGCATCAGCAGCGGGGTCGCGGCGAGCAGTCGCTCGTGCGCCCCGCCCGCGAGCGCGGTGAACACGATGACGTAGTCGATGCACGGGGCCAGCAGCACCAGCAGCGCACCGATCAGCAGCTCGGGGGAATGGGCGAGGGATCGGGTGAGCGCCCAGACGATCACGGGGACGACCAGGAAGTTCACGGCCAGCAGGGTCAGCAGGAACCGGCCGTCCCGCAGCGCCGCGCCGATCCCGCGCAGCGGGATCCCGTGGAAGGTCACCAGCAGCAGCGCCGCGATCGCGGGCTCGACGGCGAGTTCGAGCACCGGGGCCGTCCCCGGCACCAGCGCCCCGAGCGCGAGGCCGACAGCGATCGCCGCGAGATAGAGCGGGACCTGATGGCGGTCCAGAGCATCGCCGAGGCGCCGGATATCCATGGACCGGACGATAGTCGGGCTGCGCCCCGGCAGGACCAGAACCCTTCGCAGGAGGTCCGCCCGGGGCTAGTCTCGAGAGCGTCGGGACCGGCAGGGGCCATTCGGGCCGAGGTCCCGCGCGTCGCGACCACAGGAGGAACCATGGAACTCGTCCCCGGAAACAGCCTGATCACCGCCACTCCCGAGGAGGGTCGCCAGCTCGCGGTGACTCTCGCCCGCAAGACCATCGGCGTCATGCAGCCCGACAAGAACGTGCGCGAGGTGCTGCGCCCCGCCTACGCGAACGACGCCGACTCCCTGACCGCGGCCGGCCAGGTCGTGGCCACCGAGTTCCAGACCATCGCCGCCGCCAACAACTACTGGCGCGTCTGAGGGGTACCTGCACGACGCAGTGGACGCCACCGGCTCTCGTCGGTGGCGTCCTCGCTCCAGGGACGGGCGGAGTCCAGGCGGTGTTCGGCAGGCTCGGGATACCATGGGCCCGATCACACACTTCGGGGGCGACGAAGGAGCTCACATGGGATTCATCCAGGCATTCAAGGGCGCTGTCGGCGGGATGCTCGCCGACCAGTGGAAGGACTTCCTCACCGTCCCGAACGGGCTGCCGCAGACGGCGGCCCTGTTCCCGGCGGTGCCGCAGGGCACGAACGCAGGCCGCGGCTCGAACACCCGCGGCAGCGAGAACGTCATCTCCAACGGCTCCAAGATCCTGGTGCCGCAGGGTTACGGCCTGATCACCGTGGTCGACGGCCGGGCGACGGGCCTGATCACCGAGGCCGGCGGCTACGAGTTCAACGACCAGTCCCCGGACGCACGCTCCGTCTTCGCCGGTGACGAGCTCCTGGCCTCGACGGTCGGCACCTCCTGGGAGCGTTTCAAGTTCGGCGGCCGTCCCTCCTCGCAGCAGCTCGCCTTCTACGTGAGCCTCAAGGAGATCCCGGACAACCGCTTCGGCACCCAGTCGGAGATCTACTGGGACGACGCCTACCTCAACACCCAGGTGGGCGCGGTCTGCCGGGGCTCCTACACCCTGCGGATCATCGACCCGCTGCTGTTCGTGCACAATTTCGTGCCGGCCACCTTCATCTCCGCGAACGCTCCGGTGTTCGACTTCAGCGACGTCGACAATGCGGCCGGCGGGCAGCTGTTCCGCGAGGTCGTCGGCTCCCTCGCGCAGGCCTTCTCCCGCTACACGAACGATCCCGACAAGGGCAACCGCATCTCCCGCATCCAGGGGGACTCGGTGGGCTTCGCCCAGTCGCTGTCGGCGGCCGTCGAGGAGGGCTACCGCTGGTCCAGCGATCGTGGTCTCGCGATCGTGAAGACCGCGATCGTCTCCATCGAGTACGACAAGAACACCCGTGAGCTGCTGAAGGACGTGCAGAAGGCCGACGCCCTCTCCGGTGCCCGCTCGCAGTCCTTCATGAACCAGGCCGCCGCGCGCGGCGTGCAGTCCGCCGGCGAGACCGGTGGCGGTGCCGGCCTGGCCATGTTCGGTGCGGGCATGGGAGCGGCGGGCGGCATGGTCAACCCGGTCCAGCCCTGGGCCCCGCCGGGCCAGCAGGC
>JAKDNE010000521.1 GCA_030451965.1 Brachybacterium sp.
GCGACCTGCGACGGAGGAGCGTTCATGCAGATCGAGTTCGGCTGGTCCCTCGACGGCGCCTCCTGGGCCGACGCCGCCTCCGGTGGGGCGACCGGGCAGGTGCGGGTGGGGCCGCACGGGCTCCTCGGTCTGCTGCAGACCCGGCTGGGACTGACCCGTCCCGCCATCGATCAGGCGGTGCGGATCGCGCAGTACCTGCGGCTCATCGAGCGATGCGGGGAGGACGGGTTCTGGCCCGCACGCTCCTTCGCACTCGATCCGTGGAGCACCGCCCGGCAACTGCTGACCTGGCGCGACGCCGCGGTGGAGGCCGGATGGCGGGCGGCGGAGAGCACCGGACTGCCGCCGCGGCTCGCGGCACTGGCCGCGGTGGAGCACCGCGCGGTGGTGGGGATGCTCGGCACGGTCGATGCCGACGAGAATCCCGCGACGCTCGCCCCGGGGGCGGCGGATGACCTCGCCGAGGTGGTCGCCGAGCTCGAGCGGGAGGACACCGGCTGGCCGCTCGGGATCGACCGTCTCGTGGTGCAGGAGGATCCGGCGACCCTGCCCGGGCTGTGGCCGCGAGTGCTGACGCTGCTGGGAGGGGCCGGGGTCGAGATCTCGCGGGCGGGCGCCCGGGAAGGAGCGCGGCCCGAGGTGGTCGTGGTCCAGTGCCGCGACGAATGGACCGCGGCGGACGTCGCCGCCCGTTACCTCGCCGCCGGCCCCTCCGAGGGGCTGCACCTGCTGGCCACCACGGATACCGCCGTGCTCGACGCGGCTCTGCATCGTCGGGCGCTGCCTGCCGTGGGCGCAGTGGAGAGCTCCACCGATCGTGCGTCCCACCAGGTGCTGGGGCTGTACCTCGACGTCGCGACCGCCCCGGTGGACGTCCACCAGCTCGCCGCGCTGCTGGATCTGCGGGTGCTGCCCGCGCTCGAGCCCGAAGGGGATCCGATCGGACTGGTCCCCGCACCGGTGCGACGGGCCCTGCTGCGCGCCCTGGCGAGCGAGCCCGGGGTGGGTGGTCCGGCCTGGCGCCAGGCTCTCGCCCGGCTCGAGGAGCGCGAGGACGCGGCGACAGTGATGATCTCCGCCCGCGAGATCGATCGTCTGGTGACCGACCCGCTCCCGGCCGATGCCCTGTACCCGGAGACGCTGTCCACGCGCCTGGGCTGGCTCGCGGACCGGCTGCGCGCCGTCGGCCACCGTGACGGCGACCTGCTGGCGAGCCTCACCCAGGTGCAGACGCTGCGTCAGGTGCTCGGGATGCTCGATCCCTCGGCCTCGCTCAGCCGCCGCACCCTGCAGCAGATCATCGATGCCTGCGGCGGCGGGGGCGGCTCCGCCCTTGCACGCGCGGAGGTCGCAGGGTGGACCGTGACCACCCGTCCGGCCCAGCTGCCCGCCACCGGCGGCACCGTGCTGTGGTGGGGTCCGGAGGCGGATGAGGTCTCACCGCCCGTGGTCTGGGACCGGGGGGAGGCTGCGGCGCTGACCGCGGGCGGGGCCCACCTGCTG
>JAKDNE010000129.1 GCA_030451965.1 Brachybacterium sp.
GCGAGGAGGACCGCGAATGGGCGGCGTCGCTGGACGGGCTCGTCCGCTCCCGCGGGCCGGTTCATGCGCAGCGCATCCTCACGTCCCTGGTGGAGCGTGCCCGCCTGCACGGGGTGAGAACCCCCTCCGTGGGCGTCAGCGACTACGTCAACACCATTCCCGTGGATCTCGAGCCCGACTATCCGGGTGATGAGGAGCTGGAGCGCAGGTACCGCGCGATCATCCGCTGGAACGCCGCCGTCATGGTGCACCGCGCTCAGCGCCCCGGGGTCGGCGTCGGCGGCCACATCTCCTCGTACGCCGGCATCTCCACCCTCTACGAGGTCGGCCTGAACCACATCTTCCGCGGCCCGGACCATCCCGGCGGCGGAGACCAGGTGTTCTGGCAGGGACATTCCTCGCCCGGGAACTACGCGCGCGCCTTCCTCGAGGGGCGGCTGACGGAGGAGCAGCTGAACGGCTTCCGGCAGGAGAAGACCGCCGCCGAGAACGGGCTGCCCTCCTATCCCCATCCACGGGGCCTGCCGGACTTCTGGCAGTTCCCGACCGTCTCCATGGGGATCGGCCCGATGAACGCGATCTACCAGGCGCAGTTCAACCGCTACCTCCATGACCGCGGGATCAAGGACACCTCTCAGCAGCGGGTATGGGCGTTCCTCGGCGACGGGGAGATGGATGAGCCGGAGAGCCGCGGGCTGCTGCAGCACGCGGCGAACGAACGGCTCGACAACCTCACCTTCGTGGTCAACTGCAACCTCCAGCGTCTGGACGGCCCGGTCCGTGGCAACGGCAAGATCATCCAGGAGCTCGAGAGCTTCTTCCGCGGTGCCGGATGGAACGTCGTGAAGGTCGTCTGGGGCAGCGGCTGGGATCCGCTGCTGGAGCAGGACGAGTCCGGCGAGCTGGTCCGGATCATGAACGAGACCCTCGACGGCGACTACCAGACGTACAAGGGGGAGTCCGGCGGCTTCGTCCGGGACAACTTCTTCGGCCGCTCCCCGGTCACCAAGGACCTCGTCAGCTCTCTCACCGACGACGAGATCTGGGCTCTGCGGCGCGGAGCGCACGATCCCCGGAAGGTGTATGCGGCCTACCGATCGGCGGTCGAGCACACCGGCGCCCCCACCGTGATCCTCGCGAAGTCGGTGAAGGGGCACGGCCTGGGCAGCCGGTTCGAGAGCCGCAACGCCACCCATCAGATGAAGACGATGACCATCGAGGACCTCCGGGGCTTCCGCGATCATCTGCGCATCCCGATCTCGGACCAGGAGCTGGACGCCGATCCGTACGCCCCGCCGTACTACCGGCCCGCGCCCGGATCACCCGAGCTCGAGTACCTGCTGGAGCGCAGACGAGAGCTGGGCGGTCCCCTGCCCGAGCGGCGGCCGTCGACGACACCGATCGCCCTGCCGCCCGAGAAGGCGTATGCCTCGGCCGCCCGTGGCAGCGGGAAGAGCAGCGCGGCGACCACCATGGCCTTCGTGCGGCTGCTCAAGGACCTCATGAAGGATCCGTCCTTCGGCCATCGGATCGTGCCCATCGTCCCCGACGAGTCCCGCACCTTCGGCATGGACGCCTTCTTCCCCACGGCGAAGATCTACCACCCCGACGGGCAGCAGTACCTCTCGGTGGACCGCGAGCTCTTCCTGTCCTACAAGGAATCGTCGCAGGGCGTGATCCTGCATCCCGGCATCAACGAGGCGGGGGCGACCTCGGCCTTCACCGCCGCGGGCACCTCCTACGCCACCCAGGGCGAACCGATGGTGCCGGTCTACGTCTTCTACTCGATGTTCGGGTTCCAGCGCACCGGGGACTCCTTCTGGGCCGCTGCCGATCAGCTGGCGAGAGGGTTCGTGATCGGCGCCACTGCCGGGCGCACCACCTTGGCCGGCGAGGGGCTGCAGCATATGGACGGCCACTCCCCCGTCCTGGCGTCGACCAATCCCGCGGTCATCCATTACGACCCCGCCTTCGGTTACGAGATCGGGCACATCGTCCGTCGCGGCATCGAGCAGATGTACGGCACCGCGGAGGAGGACCATGACGTCATGTACTACCTCACCGTGTACAACGAGCCCATCCAGCAGCCGGTCGAGCCGGAGGACGTCGACGTCGACGGGATCATCCGGGGCATCCACCAGGTCTCGCCCGCTCCCGCCGGCGCGGAGGACCGCCCGCAGGCCCAGCTGCTCGCCTCCGGCGTCGCCGTCCCCTGGACCATCCAGGCCCAGCAGATCCTCGCCGAGGAATGGGGCGTCGCGGCCGCCGTCTGGTCGGTGACGTCGTGGAACCAGCTGCGCCGCGACGGCCTGGAGGCGGAGAAGCAGACCTTCCGCCACCCCGAGCAGCCCACCCGCGTCCCGTACGTGACGCAGAAGCTGGCCGGGGCGCAGGGACCGGTGGTGGCCGTCTCCGACTTCTGCTCCGAGGTCCCCGATCAGATCCGCCACCTGGTCCCGAACGATTTCGCGACCCTGGGGACCGACGGGTTCGGGTTCTCCGATACGCGGGCCGGTGCCCGCCGGTTCTTCGGGACCGACACCCACAGCGTGGTGGTGCGCACCCTGCAGATGCTCGTGGCCCGCGGCGAGATGCCCGCCGAGGCGCCGCTGCAGGCGATCGAGCGCTACCGGCTGAACGATCCGACGTCGGGCACGAGCGGGGTCACCGGCGGAGACGCCTGAGCACCACCGCCCCCGTCCTCTCGCGGTGCAGCCGCGGCGAGGGCGGGGGCGGCGGGCCTGCCCCGTGAGCGGGCGAAGGAAGCTCAGCCGTTCAGGCGTTCACGCTCTGCTCCAGGCGCATCTCCCGCGAGAGTTTCGCGGCGGCTTCCCGCAGCAGCGGCACGGCACGCTCGCCGAACGAGGCGTCGACGCGCGAGGACGGTCCGGAGACCGAGATCGCGATCCGCGAGTGCTCCCCGGGGACCGCCATCGAGTAGCAGCGCACCCCGAGCTCCTGCTCCTCCTCGTCGATCGCGTAGCCCTGTTCGCGCACCACTTCCAGCCGCTCCAGCAGCTCTTCGAACGTGGCCGCGGACTTCGGCGTCGGCTGCGGCATGCCGGTGGCCCGGACGATCTTCTCGACCTCCGAATCCGGCATCCCGGCGAGGATCGCCTTGCCGACGCCGGTCGCATGCGGGTAGGCCCGCCGACCGACCTCCGTGAACATGCGCATGAAGCGGCTGGACTGGACCTGGCCGACGTAGACGATCATCTGACCGTCGAGCGCCGCCATGTTCGCCGACTCCCCCAGCTCGTCCGCGAGATGCTGCAGCACCGGCCGCCCGGTGGGTCCCAGCTGCCGGGTGGCGGATTCTCCGAGCCAGATCAGCCGCGGACCCAGCACATAGGCGCGGTTGGGGAGCTGACGCACATATCCCGGGGTGACCAGTGTGCGCAGCAGACGATGGATCGTGGGCAGCGGGAGATCGACGGACTGCGACAGGGCGCTGAGCGAGATCTCCCCGTCGGCGGCCGCGATCACCTCGAGCAGGTGGAAGGCCCGTTCCACGGACTGCACTCCGCCCGCACTCTGTTTGGTCGCCATCTGGCCCCTCATCTCGTCGTTCACGCCGACCGCGCCTGCAGCCGGGTGGAGTTCATCGTAGTGATCATGCCTTACCGGGAAGTACGGCCTTGCGCTCGGCCCCCGACAACCATAGTATCCATCATGCGGAATAAAACTTCCATAGTTAGCTCTAGCCGGCTCCCGTGTAGCTGCGCCCACCCGGGCACCGCTGCAGGGAGCATCCAGATCGCATTTCACCCAGGAGGACATGACATGGCCGCCCCCAGTCCCGGACACTCGCTCATCCTACGAGTTCAGATCCCCGCCAGCATCGACGCCACCAGCACCATCGCCTCCAGTGTCGCTGTCGCCGGAGCCGCTGTCACCGCCCTCGACATCGTCGAGTCCGCCTCCGACCACCTCATCGTGGACGTCAGCTGCAACGTGGTCGACGACGACCACCGCGACCGCGTCGTCGCGGCTCTCCAGGAGCGGGACGGGGTCACGGTCCGCAAGGTCTCCGACCGGACGTTCCTCATCCATCTCGGCGGGAAGATCGAGGTCACCCCTCGGGTCTCGCTGCGCAACCGCGATGACCTCTCCCGCGCCTACACCCCCGGCGTCGCGCGCGTGTGCATGGCCATCCACGAGAATCCGTCCGACGCCCGGCGGCTGACCATCAAGCGCAACACCGTCGCGGTCGTCACCGACGGCACCGCGGTGCTGGGGCTGGGAGACATCGGTCCGGCGGCCGCGCTGCCGGTGATGGAGGGCAAGGCCGCCCTGTTCAAGTCCTTCGCGGACGTCGACGCCTGGCCGGTCTGCCTCGACACCACGGACACCGAGGAGATCATCCGGATCGTCAAGGCGATCGCCCCGGTCTACGGAGGCATCAACCTCGAGGACATCGCCGCACCGCGGTGCTTCGAGATCCTCGCCCGCCTGCAGGACGAGCTGGACATCCCCGTCTTCCACGACGACCAGCACGGCACCGCGATCGTCGCCCTGGCCGCGCTGTACAACGCGCTGCGCGTGGTCGACAAGAAGATCGAGGACACCCGCATCGTCGTCTCCGGCGTCGGCGCCGCGGGCCACGCGATCATCCAGCTGCTGCACCACGAGGGCGCCGGGCGCATCATCGCCTGCGATCGCCAGGGCGCGGTCCACCGCGGCCGTGACCTCTCGGACGAGCACCGCCGCTGGATCGCCGAGAACACCAATGACGACAACTTCACCGGGACGCTGAAGGAGGCCATGGTCGGCGCGGACGTCTTCATCGGAGTCTCCGGCCCGAACATCCTCGACGAGGAGGACATCGCCGCGATGGCCGAGGGCTCGATCGTGTTCGCGATGGCGAATCCGACACCCGAGGTCGACCCGCTGGCCGCCGCACGCCACGCCGCCGTGGTCGCGACCGGCCGCTCCGACTTCCCCAACCAGATCAACAACGTCCTCGCCTTCCCCGGCCTGTTCCGCGGACTGCTGGACGCGGACGCCGCCGAGATCCGCACGGAGATGCTCGTCGCCGCCGCCCGCGCGATCGCCGACTGCGTGCGCGCAGGGGAGCTCAACCCGAGCTACATCGTCCCCAGCGTGTTCGATTCCACCGTCGCCCCGGCAGTGGCTGACGCCGTGCACAGCAGCATCGCGTCGTCGCAGTCGGCCGCCGATACCGTCGAGACCGCGGCCGTCTGACCCTCCGGTCCGCGCAGCCGCGCGACCCCACCGTCCCCCGCCCTCCGCAGTTCCCATGAACGGAGAGACCATGACCACCACCCGCACCACGTCCACCCTCGAGGCCACCATCCCGGAGGGGCTCGAGCACGCCGAGGAGATCCTCAGCACCGAGGCGCTCGACTTCGTCGCCGTGCTGCACGAGCGCTTCGACGCCCGTCGCCGCGAGCTGCTCGCGCTGCGCGCCGAGAAGCGCCAGCAGGCCTCCGCCTCCGGTCGCCTCGACTTCCTGCCCGAGACCCGCGCGATCCGGGAGGACGACTCCTGGACCGTGGCCGCAGCGCCCCCCGCCCTGCAGGACCGTCGCGTCGAGATGACCGGCCCGGCGGCCCCGGCGAAGATGGCGATCAACGCGCTGAACTCCGGTGCGAAGATCTGGCTGGCCGACCTCGAAGATGCCTCGGCCCCGACCTGGGCCAACCAGATCGGCGGGATCCTCAACCTCCGAGATGCGGCTCGCGGTTCTCTCGCCTTCACCTCCCCGGAGGGCAAGGACTACCGGCTCCGCGAGGACGCACCGACGGCGGTCGTGGTCACCCGGCCGCGCGGTCTGCACCTGCCCGAGCGCAATGTGCGCATCGGCGGCGAGAGCGCCTCCGCCTCGCTGGTCGACTTCGGCCTGCACTTCTTCCACACGGCGAAGCAGCTGCTCGAGAACGGCCACGGCCCGTACTACTACCTCCCCAAGCTGGAGTCCCACCTCGAGGCCCGTCTGTGGGACGAGGTGTTCACGGTCGCCGAGCAGCATCTCGGCATCGAGCACGGCACCGTCCGCGCCACCGTGCTGATCGAGACCATCCCGGCGGCCTTCGAGATGGAGGAGATCCTCTTTGAGCTGCGCGATCACGCCTCCGGGCTGAACGCCGGGCGCTGGGACTACCTGTTCAGCATCATCAAGACCTTCCGCGACGCCGGCGAGCGCTTCATCCTCGCCGACCGCTCGTCCGTGACGATGACGTCCCCCCTCATGCGGGCGTACACGGACCTCCTGGTCAAGACCTGCCACCGTCGCGGCGCCGTCGCGATGGGCGGCATGGCGGCGTTCATCCCCAACCGGCGCGAGCCGGAGGTCACCGCCGCGGCGTTCGACAAGGTCCGACAGGACAAGACCCGTGAGGCCGATGACGGCTTCGACGGCTCCTGGGTCGCCCATCCGGACCTCGTGAGCACCTGCCGCGAGGTGTTCGACGGAGTGCTCGGGGACCGTCCCAACCAGATCGATCGCACCCGGGAGGATGTGGAGGTCACCGCGGACCAGCTGCTGGATGTGGCCAGCGCCGGCTCGGTCCGCACGGAGGAGGAGCTCCACCTGAACCTCTACGTGGCCTTCCGCTATGTCGCGGTGTGGCTCTCGGGCAACGGCGCCGTGGCGATCAACAACCTCATGGAGGATGCGGCCACGGCCGAGATCTCCCGCTCGCAGATCTGGCAGCAGATCCACAACGGGATCGTCTACCAGGACACCGGCAACACGGCCACCGTCGACCTGGTGCGCGAGGCCATCGGCACCCAGCGCGAGGTGCTCCACCAGGAGTTCGGGGACGAGGTCTTCACTCAGTATGTCGAGCCGGCGATCGAGCTGGTGACCAAGCTCGTGCTGGATTCCGAGTACCTCGACTTCCTCACCCTGCCCGCCTACGAGATCCTGGGGGATCGATGAGCGCGACGGATATGCAGGATGTGAAGCACGCAGGCACCACCGAAGGCGTGCTCGGAGCAGGATTCCTCCGCAGCGCGGACCAGGAGCTCGCCGCCACCGATGATCTGCTGGAGCGCTGCTTCCCCGGGGATCCCGGGACCCGTCAGCCCGTGCACACGGTCTACGCGCCGGCGGACACCTTCACCCCGGATCTCGCCCGCGCCTGGGGCGAGCGCGCCCTGGCCGCGGTCGCGGACGGCGGCCTGCAGGAGCTGGCCGCCACCGTGGCGCCGGCGGGGACCTCCTCGGAGGCTCTGGCCGCGGTGGTCACCGCGGTGGAGCACAAGCTCCGCACCGAGCCCATCGAGGATCTGCGGATCGACTTCGAGGACGGCTTCGGGGACCAGGGCGACCAGGCGGAGGACGCGCAGGCGATCGCCGCGGCGCAGGCCGTCGCCGATGCCGTGCGATCCGGGACCGCTCCTCCCTTCATCGGCATCCGCTTCAAGTGCTTCGAGGCCGCGACCCGCGAGCGGGGGCTGCGCACCCTGGACCTGTTCGTGAGCACCCTGGTGCGCAGCGGCGGGCTGCGGGAGGCCGGGGTCAGCCCCGACGGGCTCCCCGTCGGCCTGGTGCTCACCCTGCCCAAGGTCAGCACCTTCGCGCAGGTGCAGGTGATGGTGCGCGCCTGCGAGCGCCTCGAGCAGGAGCTCGGCCTCGCTCACGGCCGGCTGCGGTTCGAGGTGCAGATGGAGACCGCGCCGCTGATCCTGGGGATCGACGGCCGCTCGCCGCTGGGCGATGTCATCCATCGCACCGAGGGTCGGGTCGAGGCGCTCCACTACGGCACCTACGACTATTCCGACAGCCTGCAGATCGCCGCGGAATACCAGTCCATGGAGCATCCTGCGGCCGATCACGCCAAGGCGATCATGCAGGTGGCCGTGGCGGGGACGGGGGTGCGCCTGTCCGACGGGTCCACCAACATCCTGCCGGTCGGCGATCCGACGCATCGGGATGCGGCCTGGGCGAACCATGCCCGTCTGGTGCGGCGCTCCCTCGAGCACGGCTACTACCAGGGCTGGGATCTGCATCCCGCTCAGCTGCCGACGCGCTTCCTGGCAACGTACTTCTTCTTCGCCGACGGCTTCCCGGCCGCCGCCGTGCGGCTGCGCAACTACGTGGAGAAGGTCGAGTCCGCCGTCATGGACGAGCCGGCGACGGCACGCGCCCTGGCCCGCTTCGTCCACCGTGGCCTCCTGTGCGGTGCGGTGCCGGAGGAACAGCTGCGCAGCGCGACGGGTCTGGATCCGCAGCAGCTGGTCGCCCTGGCCCATCCGCGCGCCGCCGCAGGCTCCACGACGTCGCCCATCACCCCCGC
>JAKDNE010000130.1 GCA_030451965.1 Brachybacterium sp.
GAGCTGATCCGCGAGGGCGAGGCGCTCGCGGAGTGGGAGCCGGAGCAGCAGCAGATCTCCCGCTTCCAGGTGGACATGTGGGACGACCTGCAGGAAGCCGCCGACGAGACGGTCGCGTCCCAGGAGTGGAGCCGCACCGCGCTGTCCCTGCGCTCGCTCGAGCAGACCCCCGCTCCTCCGCTGCCCCGCTCCGTGCAGGCCGAGCTCCGGACCTATCAGCACGAGGGCTTCACCTGGCTCGCGTTCCTGTTCGCCCACGGGCTCGGCGGGGTGCTGGCCGACGACATGGGCCTGGGCAAGACCGTCCAGACCCTCGCCCTGATCGCCCGCGCCCGCGAGCAGGCCCCCGAGGACCCGCCGTTCCTGGTGGTGGCGCCGGCCTCCGTGCTGCCGGTCTGGCGGCGCGAGGCCGAGCGCTTCACCCCGGGCCTGACGGTGCGGGTGCTGGACCGCACCGCCGCCTCCCGCGGCACGGATCTGACCGCGGCGACGGTCGGTGCGGACGTGGTGGTCACCAGCTATTCGGTGCTGCGGATCGACGAGGAGGACTTCGCCGGCACGCCCTTCCAGGGCTTCGTGCTCGACGAGGCGCAGTTCGTGAAGAACCGCCGCTCCCGCACCCACCGGGCGGCCAAGGGCGTGCGTGCGGGCTTCCGCCTGGCGATCACCGGCACCCCGATGGAGAACTCGCTGGATGACCTCTGGGCGATCTTCGATCTGGTCGCCCCGGGCCTGCTGGGCACCGCGCTCGGGTTCCGCAAGCGATACACGCTGCCGATCGAGACCGGTGATCATCCCGGCCGGATGGAGCTGCTGCGCCGCCGGGTGCGGCCCTTCCTGCTGCGCCGCACCAAGGAGCTGGTCGCCGCCGAGCTGCCCGAGAAGCAGGAGCAGGTGCTCACGGTGACTCTCTCGCCGGAGCATCGCGCGGTCTACGACTCGGTGCTGCAGCGGGAGCGGAAGAAGGTGCTGGGCCTGATCGACACCGATCTGGACCGCAGCCGCTTTATCGTGTTCCGCTCCCTGACCCTACTGCGGATGCTGGCGCTGGATCCGTCGCTGGTGGACGCCGAGGAGTATGCCGATGTGCCCAGCTCGAAGCTGGAGGCGCTGTTCGACCGGCTGGAGGAGGTGATCGGCGACGGGCACCGGGTGCTGCTGTTCAGCCAGTTCACCTCCTACCTCGACCGGGTCGCGACCGAGCTGGAGAGGCGCGAAGTGCGGTACTCGCACCTGGACGGCTCCACCCGGGACCGCGACGCCGCGGTGACCGATTTCCGCGAGGGCGACGCCCCGGTGTTCCTGATCTCGTTGAAGGCGGGCGGCTTCGGCCTCACCCTCACCGAGGCGGACTACGTGTTCCTGCTGGATCCGTGGTGGAACCCGGCCGCGGAGAACCAGGCCGTGGACCGCGCCCACCGCATCGGGCAGGAGCGCCAGGTGATGGTGTACCGGATGATCGCCGAGGACACCATCGAGGAGAAGGTGCTCGCCCTGCAGCGCCGCAAGGCCGAGCTGTTCGACGCCCTCACCGACGGCGGCGAGGCCTTCCGCTCCGCCGTGACCGCGGAGGACCTGAAGGAGCTGCTCAGCTGAGCGAGCACCGGGATGCCGAGGCTACGGGCTGCGCCGCACCGGCTCCCCCACCCGTTCCCCCGATACCGCCCATGGGTGGACGAGATCGGAGGAATCACCCCGCGCGTCCGGCTGAACGCGGGATCGGCGCCTGGTGTCCGCCGCGTCGTGTCAGGCGCGATCCCGGTGCCGGGGCGGGCGGGCGGCACGTGGCTGATCGATCGCGCCACCACGCCACCACAGGGCCAGGCGCACACCGACGGCGACGAGCGCGATCGCACCCACGAGCAGCGCCAGCATGAACACCACCTCCCAGCCACCGATCCCCAGGAAATCACCGCCTGCAACGAAGATCTGGTCCACGCCTCCCCCTCAGTTCGTCACTGACACGCCACTCTGCGCGGCGAACGCCTGCTCTGCGGGCCTGCAATGGCCCACGTCAGCTCTGAGCTCCCCTCAGGCTATCCACTCCGCGCGCCCCGCACCATACGGGCCGACGTCGTGCGCCAGGGTGCTGCCGTCCAGGGTGAGCGGCGGCGGGACCGCCTCGAGCACCCCGGCCTCGGAGGCCACCCGGCTCCGCGGCACCTCGAGCGCCGCCGGCTCCCCCGTCGGCGCCGGCAGATCCAGCAGCTTTCGTGCCGCCCCGAGCAGGTTCGCCCGCACCGTGACCGCACGGCCGCGGGCGAGCGCTTCGAGGACGTGCGCGGCCATGAGGTGTCCGGTGGCGTGATCGAGGGCCTGCACCGGGAGCGTACCGGGGCGCTCCTCAGTGCCGCAGCGCTCCGCGATCCCCGTGGTGGCCTGCACGATCGAGTCGAAACCCGCACGCCGCCCCCACGGGCCGTGCTCGCCCCAGGCGGAGAGCGAGACGATCACTGCCTGCGGAGCGAGCTGCTCGAGGTCAGCCGTCCCGAACCCGAGCCGTCCGAGAGCCCCGGGGCGGTAGCCGTCCAGGATCACCTCGGCCTGCCCGGCCAGGGCGCGCAACCTGTCCGCGTCCTCGCGTCGCCGCAGGTCCAGCACCGCCGAGCGCTTGCCCATCCCGGTGCAGAGATGCTGGTCGAGGATCTCAGGCCGGTGGGGCGGGTCGATGCGCAGCACGTCGGCGCCCAGGCAGGCGAGCAGCTGAGTGCAGGTCGGCCCGGCGATCACCCGGGTCAGGTCCAGCACACGCACGCCGACCAGCGGCAGTGGCAGCGGCAGCGGCAGCGGCAGCGGCGCCCATTCTGCATCCCTGCGAGCGCGGCCATCCACCACGGGAGACGAGTGGCCCGCGCGGCTCCGTGCACGGTCGCCGACGGTCCTCGGCCCGGCGCGGCCGACGGCGCTCAGCACCGATCGCTCCCCACGATCCTCGACCCGCGACCAGGGCTCCCCCGCCGCGGCCACCGCGTGCGGGTGCTCGCGCCACTGCTCCTCGGTCCGCACGGCGACGGCGAACCCGCCAGCAGTGGAGACCCGTGCCTCGATCTCAGCCGCGTCACGCCGTCCGATCTCGCGCTCGAGCCCGGCCCGATCATCCACGCCCAGCACCTCGCGGAGCACCGCCGCGTGGTGGGGGTAGTTCCCGTGCAGACGCACCCAGCCGTCACGCGCCGCGACGAACCCGGAGAACTCACCCCACGGCTGCGGGGCGCGTCCATCGATGCGCAGATGCTCGATCGCGGCGAATGACGCGGCGATCAGTCCATCCGTGGTCTCCACGCTCACCTCCAGCTCACGGGCGGCAGCGAGCTCGGCGGCGGCGTCACGCACGCGATGCACCGCGATTCGGGCGAGCTGCTCGACATCGAGCGGCCCACCCCACCAGCGACTCCTCGAGAGGGACATGCGTCGAGACTAGCGCCGGGACCGGCTCCGTCGAGCCCAGAACGGTTGCCATGCCCGTAGCGGCGGTCGGGAGATGTCGCCACAGCGGCCTCTGTGCCGATATCGCCGTACTCATCGCGCAGGCGCCAGTACTCGACCATCCGCCGCCCGGCCGGGGCGCAGCCAGGTCAAGCCCGACGCCAACGGGCCGGGGCGCAGGCGACACGGTTGCTTCTGCCCCGGACACGACGATGCCCCCGACCCGGAGGTCGAGGGCATCGCGTGTACTGCGTGAGCGGTGCGGAGCATTGCCCCGCAAAGATCAGCGGCCGATCAGCGCTTGGAGTACTGAGGCGCCTTGCGGGCCTTCTTCAGACCGGCCTTCTTGCGCTCGATGATGCGATCATCGCGGCGCAGGAAGCCTGCCTTCTTGAGGGTCGCGCGGTTCGTCTCTTCGTCGATCTGGTTCAGCGCGCGGGCCACACCGAGGCGCACGGCCCCGGCCTGACCGGACGGGCCGCCGCCATGGACGCGGACGATGACGTCGAAGCGGCCCTGGAGGTCGAGAGCCGTGAACGGATCGTTGATCTCCTGCTGGTGCAGCTTGTTCGGGAAGAAATCCTCGAGGCTGCGGTCGTTCAGGGTCCACTGGCCGGAGCCGGGGATCAGACGCACGCGAGCGATCGCGCGCTTGCGACGACCGGTGCCGTAGCCCGGTGCGATCGCGGACTGGCCGGCGCCGACGGCGGCTTCGCCGGTCGACTCGGTGGTGAAGTTCGAGGGTGCCGACTCTTCGGTCACGTCCTCGAGGACCTCGGTGGTTTCGGGGGTGGTCTCAGTCACGGTTCTCCTTGGTTCTTCCGTGCGGCAGGGCGGAGTGGCGGGGCACCCGCTTACTGCGCCACCTGATCAATGGTGAACGGAACGGGCTGCTGAGCGGCGTGCGGGTGCTCGGCGCCCGAGTAGATCTTCAGCTTCTTGATCTGCTGATCAGCGAGCTTGTTCTTGGGAAGCATGCCGCGGATGGCCTTCTCCACTGCGCGCTCGGGATTCTTCTCGAGCAGCTCGGAGTAGGGGACGCCGCGGAGGCCGCCGGGGTAGCCGGAGTGGCGGTAGGCGAGCTTCGCCTCCCGCTTGTTTCCGGTCAGCGCGACCTTGTCAGCGTTGATGATGATCACGAAGTCGCCTGCATCCACATGGGGTGCGAAGACCGGCTTGTGCTTTCCCCGCAGGAGCTGGGCAGCCTGGGAAGCGAGCCGGCCGAGGACGACATCGTTTGCGTCAATGACGTACCAGGAACGCTCGACATCGCCGGGCTTCGGGGTGAACGTACGCACTCGTGCCTTCTTCTCTCGTAGTGGTGCCCGGACGGCAGAACGCCGACCAGGCACGGTTCGATGGACCGTGGGCACGCTTCCTTCGGGTAAAAGCATGGCCCCTATGGCTGTGCCCGGCCCGCTCCGCTCACGACGCGACGGCGGTCCTGGATGTGGGTGAGATTCCCTTTCGCGCCGGGCATGAGAGAACGGCAGCGGAGTCGGGCACACATCGAGGCACAACGACCGCCCATGCTACGGGGCGCCGGAGCGGAGCGTCAACGCGAAGCGGCTGTTCGCAGTGTGATCTGCGCCCGGTCCCGCACCGATCGCGGCGAGCCGACGGGATCAGTCGGCCTCCGCAGGGGCCGGCTGATCCAGCGACAGCGGCTGGCGCAGGGTCCGGGTGCGAGCGGCCCAGGCGGCGAGCTCCTCGTCCGGCGGGTAGGCGACGTGGTCCAGGGTGAGGCCCTGCGGCGGGCACAGCGGTGCGGAGCCGGCGCCGTCCCGGGTCGGGGAGACCCGGGTGCGGGCGGCGAGCACCTGCGCGGGCCAGTCCTCGTCCCGTCGACCCTCTCCCACCCCGATCAACGCGCCCACCAGGGAGCGGACCATGTGGTGGCAGAAGGCGTCGGCGACGACGGTCGCGACGATCAGGCCCTCGTCGGCCCGGTCTTCGCCGGGACGCTCCCAGCGCAGCTCCCGCAGCTCGCGGATCGTGGTCGCCCCCACCCGCGGCTTGCAGAAGGAGAGGAAGTCGTGCTCGCCCAGCAGGGTGGTCGACGCCCGGGACATCGCGGCGACGTTCAGGGGCCGACGGTGGCGCAGCACGTCCCGGCGCAGCGGGTCGTGGGCGGCGGGGCTGTCGGAGATCCGGTAGCGGTAGCGGCGCCACTGCGCACCGAAACGGGCATCGAAATCCTCGGTCACCTCGCGGGCCACATGGATCACCACATCCCCCGGCAGCACCCCGGTGAGCCGGGTCACGAGCGCCTCGGCGGGGCTGCGGTCGGAGCGTCCAGGGAGGGTGGCGAGCACGGCGTCGGGCAGGTCCAGGTGGCAGACCTGGCCGCGCGCATGCACCCCGGTGTCGGTGCGGCCGGCGACCGTGACGCGGGCAGGGACCCTCGCGATCCTGCCCAGCGCCTTCTCGAGCTCGCCCTGGACAGTGCGCTGGCCGGGCTGGATGGCCCAGCCGTGGAAGTCGGTGCCGTCGTAGGAGAGGTCCAGTCGCAGGCGGGTCGCGCCGCGCCCACGGGAGGCGGGCGCCGGGGCGGGCGCGGACACGTGAGGGAGGTCGACGGGCATGGGAGCGATCGTAGCGGCGCGGGGGCGGAAGGTCTCATCGGCCGTCGGCGTGAGCTCGCAGACCCCTCCTCCGGCTCCGCGTCCTCTGCAGTGCGGGCAGGATCCTCCGCAGTGCGGGCAGGTGCTCGGCGCCGGACACCTGCTGGGTACGCTGAGCCGCGTGAAGATCCTCGTCATCGGCTCCGGAGGTCGCGAACACGCGATCATCCGGCGCCTCGCCGCAGACCATCCCGCCCCTGAGCTGCACGCCGCGCCCGGCAACCCCGGCATCGCGCAGCTCGCGAGCTGCCACGACGTCGCCGTCGGCGACCTGGACGCCCAGGTGCGCCTGGCCCGCGAGCTGCAGGCAGACCTGGTGGTGATCGGTCCGGAGGCGCCACTCGTGGCCGGAGCCGCCGACCGCCTGCGGGAGGCCGGGCTGACGGTGTTCGGACCGTCGGCCGCCGCCGCGCACCTGGAGGGCTCGAAGTCCTGGGCGAAGGAGATCATGGCCGCGGCCTCCGTCCCCACCGCCGCATCCGTGACCGTCACCGCGCTCGAGCAGCTCGAGGCGGGGCTGGACCGGGTGAACCCCCTGGGGGATGTGCCCTTCGTGGTCAAGGCCGACGGGCTCGCCGCGGGCAAGGGCGTCGTGGTCACATCGGACCGTGCGGCCGCGATCACCCACGCCGAGGCGGTGCTGGTCGCCGGCGGCCAGGTGGTGCTCGAGGAGTACCTGGACGGCCCCGAGGTCTCGCTGTTCTGCCTCAGCGACGGCACCCGGGTGGTGCCACTGGCCCCCGCGCAGGACTTCAAGCGTGCGCTGGACGAGGACGAAGGCCCCAACACCGGCGGGATGGGCGCCTATTCGCCTCTCCCGTGGGCGCCGGAAGGTCTGAGCGAGGAGGTCCTGGAGAAGGTCGCCCGCCCGACGATCGCGGAGCTCTCCGCCCGCGGCATCCCCTTCGTGGGCGTCCTGTACTGCGGCCTGGCGCTCACCTCGCGCGGGATGCGGGTGGTGGAGTTCAACGCCCGGTTCGGCGATCCCGAGACCCAGGTGGTCCTCGAGCGGCTCACCTCCCCCTTCGCCCCGCTGCTGCTGGCCGCCGCCCGCGGCGAGCTCGCCGAGGATGCCGAGCTGACCTGGAGCGAGGATTCCGCGGTCACCGTGGTGCTCGCCTGCGCCGGCTACCCCGCCGCCGTGCGCTCCGGGGACCCGATCAGCGGGATCGAGGCCTGCGAGCAGCACGGCGCGCACGTCATCCATGCCGGTACCACCACCGTGGACGGCGCCCTGGTCAGCGCCGGCGGCCGAGTGCTGTCGGTGGTCGCCACCGGCATCGATCTCGAACAGGCGCGGACGCGAGCACTCGCGGCGACCGAGGAGATCGTCCTCGACGGCAGCCACCACCGCACCGATATCGCCCGCCGCGCCGCGGCTGCTGCGCACACCGCCCCCGGGGCGTCGGAGGAGACCGCATGAACACCGCCATCGCACCCCTGATCGAGGCCCCGCAGCTGGAGGGCTGGGATCACGTCGTCTCCGGCAAGGTCCGCGAGCTGTACGTCCCCACCGGCGTGGAGCCCTCAGCGGCCGCGGAGGTGCTGGTGGTCGCGACCGACCGCATCAGCGCCTACGACCACTCCCTCCAGCCCGGCATCCCCGACAAGGGCCGCCTGCTCACCGGGATCAGCCTGTTCTGGTTCGAGCAGCTGGCGGACATCGTCCCCCATCACGTGCTGTCCGGGACCGACGTCCCCGACGCCGTGGCCGGCCGCGCGGTGCGCTGCCGCGGCCTGGACATGGTGGAGCTGGAATGCATCGCCCGCGGCCACCTGACCGGCTCGGGCCTGGCCGACTACCGTGCCGGCGGCTCGGTGGGCGGTCACGTGCTGCCCAGCGGGCTGGCCGAGGCCTCCCGCCTGGAGCCCGCGATCTTCACCCCCTCGACCAAGGCCGCACCCGGGGAGCACGACGAGAACATCACCGTCGCCCAGGCCCGGGAACTGCTGGGCGAGGAACTCACCGAGCAGCTGGAGTCCCTCACCCTGGCGGTGTTCGAGCGGGCCCGGCGGATCGCCGACGAGCGGGGCATCATCCTCGCCGACACCAAGCTCGAGTTCGGCCACTCCCGGGTGGACGGCACCCTGATGCTCGGCGACGAGGTGCTCACCCCCGACTCCAGCAGGTTCTGGTCCGCGGACACCTTCACCCCGGGCCGCACCCCGCCGAGCCTGGACAAGCAGTTCGTGCGG